>JANWKM010000147.1 GCA_025451395.1 Ilumatobacteraceae bacterium | reverse complement strand
CCGGAACCGGCGAACTGGACGTCGCTGGCGTGCGACTCGATGCGACCAGTCAGCCATCTCAGCGTTGGTAATCCGCACAGCGTCGTCGCAGTCGACAATGTCGAGGAGGTCGACCTGCTGGCGCTTGGGCAACTGGTTCCACACGTCAACCTCGAGATCATCGAGCCCGGTCCGCAGCCCGACGCGATCAGAATGCGCGTGCACGAACGCGGAGCCGGGATCACGCAGGCGTGCGGAACCGGTGCTTGCGCTGCAGCGTGGGCGGCGGCGGGCTGGGGTCTCGTCGCTTCCGATGCCGAAGAAATCGTTGTGCATATGCCCGGTGGTAGTGCCAAGGTACGGCTGCACCAACCGTCGATCGGCAGGGTCACACTTGTCGGCCCGGCGAAGTTCGTCGGAACAGTCACCGTCGAGAGAGACGCCATATGAGTAACCCTTACAACCAAGCACTCGGCGCAACGCTGATCGAGCGTGCCGTACGCGAGCGCATCGTGCTTGTTGGCGTCACGCTGCCCGGCCATAGCGACGAGGAGACTGAGGCTGGCCTCGACGAATTGGCGTTGCTCATCGACACTGCTGGCGCCGACGAAGTAGGGCGCATGCAGCAGCGTCGCGACGCGCCCGATCACACCTGGTACATCGGCAAGGGCAAGGCCCAGGAGTTACGCGACCTTTGCTTAGCCGTGGATGCCGACACAGTGGTGTTCGACAACGAGCTGGCACCGGCGCAACAGTTCAACCTCGAAAAATTGCTCGGTCGTACCGCGCTGGATCGCACGGCGGTCATCCTCGACATCTTCGCTCAGAACGCGCACACGCTCGAGGGCAAGGCACAGGTCGAACTTGCGCTGCTTCGCTATCGGTTGCCGCGGCTGCGGCGCGGTGCCACGGCACGACTCTCGCAACAGCGCGGCGGTGTGGGAGCGCGCTTCGGTAGTGGCGAAACCAAGCTCGAGGTCGATCGCCGGCGCATCACGCGCAGGATCTCGAAACTCGAAGACGATCTCAAGGATCTACAGCACACTCGCGATCTGCAGCGCAAGAGTCGTTCACGCAGTGGCCTGGCAGCCGTGTCCATCGTCGGCTACACCAACGCGGGCAAGTCGACCCTGCTCAACCGTCTGACCCAGGCAGGTGTGCTGGTCGAGGATCGCCTTTTCGCAACGCTCGATCCGACGACTCGTCGGCTCGCGCTTCCCGGTGGCGACCCGGTGCTCGTCACCGACACGGTTGGATTCGTGCGCCGTTTGCCACACGGGTTGGTCGAGGCATTCAAGAGCACGCTCGAAGTAGCTAGCCGCGCCGACTTCCTCGTCCACGTCGTCGATTGCACGGCGCCGGACCCGGAAGGGCAGATTGCCGCCGTACGCGAAGTGCTGCGCGAAATTGACGCGTTATCGGTTCCGGAGCTGCTTGTGTTCAACAAGGCCGATGCCGCTCCCGATGTGGCCAAGGACCTGTACACCCGCCACGAGGGATCGATCGTGATGAGCGCGCAAGAGGGGACTGGCATCGATGAGTTCTTGTTGGCTCTCGCCGATCGGCTGCGCTCGATCACCGCTGTTGTGGAACTACTGGTGCCGTACGAGCGCGGCGACGTACTCGCTTCGATTCATCGTGAGGGCGAAGTGGTGAGCACGTATCACGATGAAGACGGAGTTCGTGTGCGGGCGCGGCTCGGTGATGCATCCACCGGGCGGCTTTCCGAATTCTTGGTCCGCGCATCGTGACCGAGTCTGCCGGCTTCGTCCCGCCGCCGTACCCATACGACCGCCTCGATCACTTGGCGACCATTAGCAATGCATTTCCGGGTGGCACCGTCGACCTTTCGATCGGCACACCGTGTGACCCGCCGCCAGCCGCGGTGCTCACTGCGTTGGGCACGAGCGACAGCGAGCGCGGCTATCCGTCGAGCATCGGCAGCGAAGCACTACGCCGTTCGATTCGCGCGTGGTTCGAGCGCCGCTTCGGCGTCGACGTGCCGATCGCGCAGATCGGAGCCTGCATCGGCACCAAGGAGTTCGTTGGCACGACACCGCAGTACCTGCGGCTGCGCACACCTGGGCGCGATACGGTGCTGTATCCGGCCGTGTCGTATCCGACGTACGAGATGGGTGCGATTCTGTCCGGCTGCAGACCCGTCGCTGTGCCAACTGCTGCTGATGGGTCGATCGACCTTTCCGCGATTCAACCTGCCGACGTGGCACGAGCGCTGATGTTGTGGGTGAACAGTCCCTCCAACCCGACAGGGGCCCTCAGCGACCTCGCCGCCGCCGCGACATGGGGGCGAGCACACGACGTACCTGTGTTCAGCGACGAGTGCTACGCCGAGTACACGTGGGACGGGCCAGCGCGCACGATTTTGCAGGGCGGGCTTCAGGGCGTCGTCGCCGTGCACTCACTGTCGAAGCGGTCAAACCTGGCCGGAGTTCGCGTCGGTTACTACGCAGGCGACGCTGAACTCGTCCACTATCTGCAAGAGGTCCGCAAGCACGTCGGGATGATGGTGCCCGGCCCCGCGCAGGCCGCTGGCATCGCAGCACTCGCCGACGACAAGCATGTGACGGTGCAACGCGATCGGTATCGGCAGCGGCTCGACAGGTTGGCGGACGTGCTCGAAACGTGGTCTGGGCTGACGATCCCGATGCCCGCTGGCAGCTTCTATCTGTGGTTCGACGCGTGCGATGGTTGGGCCTTTGCCGAGCGATTCGCCACTGAAGGCGGGGCATTGGTCAGCCCTGGTGACTTTTATGGGGCAGGCGGTGCACACAATGTGCGCGCCGCCGTGGTACAACCTGATGACCGAATCGAGCTTGTCGCCTCGCGACTGGGGGTTAAGTGATGTCGTACCAACCGCAACCGCAACCGCAAGCACAAGCGCCCGACAATGGCCGCCGCCTCACAGTGGCTGGCGTCGCTGTTTTCATCCTTGGCCTCATCGCCGGCGCTGTCATGTTCTTCATGGCCGGCAGCACCGAGGAGGACACGGTGAAGAAGTTCGCTCGCGCTCCAGTGGGCTGCACGACGACGCTGCAGTTCGATCGTGCCGACACCTATGAACTCTATTTGGAGACGTCTGGTCAACTCGACAACGTCAGTGGCGATTGCGCGGCCAACGGTGCGTACAACCGCGCCGACGATGACCCGCCGCAGGCGCAACTATCGTTCCTCGACCCCAACAACGCCGAGGTGCCGCGCTCGCCCGGATCAGGTGCCAGCTACGACGTTGGTGGATTTAAGGGTGAGGCTGTGGAACGGGTCAACATCGAGCAAACCGGTACCTACCAAATGACGGTGATCGGCGACTCGAATGACTTCGTGATCGCCATCGGTGGAGAGTCCGACGCCGACAGCGGCATGCTAAAGATGGCCGCGATCGGTGCCGCGATTGCGGGTGTGGTGATCGGGTTTGTGTTGCTGCTGTTGGGCAACCGAGCGAAGAATGCAACACCGGCACCTGCACCGGCGGCTGCGCCAGGGCCGGGCTGGGGAGCACCCACGCCCTAGCGCCAAAGCCGGTTGTCGTTAAAGCCGACGCATCACCGTCACGACGCGGCCGAAGATCTGCACGTCGCTGCTCGGGAATGTCATGTCCTTGAACGTTCGATTCGCTGCCTGCAAGGTGACGTTGGCGCCTTTGCGCTGATAGGTCTTCACCGTTGCTTCTTCGCCGGGGATTCCGGCGATCACGATCTCGCCGTTGTGGGCTGTGTCTTGCCGGCGGGCGACGACGAAGTCGCCATCCATGATGCCGGCCTCGATCATCGAGGTGCCGCGCACGCGCAACATGAACAGATCGCCGTCGCCGGTGAAATCCTCAGGAAGCGGGAACAGCTCCTCGACGTTCTCCATCGCCAAAACATCGGCACCGGCTGCAACGTCGCCGACGAGCGGCACGTGGCGGACGGGACGACGTTCGATGGCAGCGCCCGACGATGGGTCGAAGCGCACCTCGATGGCACTCGGCTTGGTTGGGTCGCGCTTGAGGTAACCCAAGCGCTGCAGCGACGCCAGGTGACTGTGGACGGTTGAGGGGGACGTGAGTCCAATGGCTTCACCAATCTCGCGCACGCTCGGCGGGTAGCCGCGCTCACGCATGCTGGTTTCGATGACGTCGAGGATGCCTCGTTGTCGGGTGGTCAGTTTTTCAGCCATGTGGTCAGCGTACACGCGTTCGTTGACCAGGTCAAACACCCGTTCGTGTAACAGATGTTCGACCGGTGGTTGTGCTGGGGGTTGACATCGAACGACTGTTCGGGCAGACTGCGAACAGTTGTTCGTGTAACACCCGTTCGATATAGGTAGGAGCCATGAGTTACCAAACCCGACTTCCAGTACACGTCTACATCCGCCGCCGTATTGCGGTGGCTTCCGTCCTGTTCTCCCTGGTCGCCGCCCTCGGGCTCGGCGCCGGCAATGTCTTGGCGAACCGCGGTGGTGCACCTGCCTCCGCCACCGCGGCTCGCCAAGCAACCACGTCGCAAGCAACGACCTACCTCGTGCAGCCCGGCGACACGCTGTGGTCGATCGCCGAGGTCCACCACGACGATGCCGACCTAGTGACGTTCGTCGACGCGTTGATCGCCCTCAACGGGGGCACCTCGCTACAGGTCGGCGAACTGATCTCGCTGCCTTAGCGGGGCCGCCTTAGTGGTGATGGTCGGCACGGGTAGCGTTCACCGCCATGCGGTGCCCGAAATGCGATGCCGACGACACCAAGGTCATCGATTCGCGCGAGGCGTCTGAAGGCACAGCCATCCGTCGCCGCCGGTCGTGTGTGGCATGCCAGCACCGATTCACGACCTACGAGCGCCTCGAAGAGATCCCACTCGTCGTCCTGAAGAGCAGTGGCGGCCGCGAACCGTTCGATCGGATGAAACTCATCGCCGGCGTCACCGCCGCGTGCAAGGGTCGCCCGGTCACGATCGAGCAGATCTCGCAACTCGGCGAGGCCATCGAGGACGACATGCGGCTCATCGGGTCGGAGGTTTCGACGGCCGATATCGGCCACGAAGTACTCGACCGCCTGCGCAGCCTCGACGAGGTTGCTTACCTTCGATTCGCGAGCGTGTACAAGGGTTTCGACGAGGCTGCTGACTTCAAGCGCGAAATGGTGCTGCTCAAGAAGCTGCAACGGTCGTGATTCGGCTGGCTGGTGGCGTATTGCTCGCCATCACGGTGGCGGGGTGTTCGACGAGCACGTCGAGTATGCAAACCACGACAGCGCCCGCTTCATCGACATCGACGTCGACATCCACGTCGACTACAACTTCGACATCGACCTCGACCTCGACAACGCCTCCAACCACCATCGCGGAAGTCGCGGACTTCCTCGGGGAGGAGGTGATCGGTACCTCCGTGCAGGGGAGACCGATCACGGTAAGTCATCGCGGTACACCCGGCGGGAGGGTGATTCTCATCGTCGGAGTCATCCATGGCGACGAGAACGACGGCCTGCCGATACTCGACCTACTGAGTGACATGCCATTACCCGCTGGGATCGACTTGTGGTTGATGCCCGCGATGAACCCCGACGGCCTTGCCAACGATGATCGCCACAACGCCAACGGCGTCGACCTGAACCGCAACTTTCCGCACGACTGGACGCAGATCGGCAAGCAGGGCGATGGGCAGTACAGCGGCACCGGCCCGGCCAGCGAACCGGAAACGCAGGCGTTCATCGCGTTTGCCGAGCGAATCCAGCCGACCCTCACGATCTGGTATCACCAGGACCTCTTTCGAATCTCACCGTCAACTGGTCGCGACGCCCCGTTACGCCAGCGTTACGCCGAACTCACTGGACTTGACTACGAATCGATCACCGGTGGCATCTACACCGGTGTGGCCGCGACATGGGTGCGCCTCACGGTGCCCGACGCGATGTCGTTCATCGTTGAGCTCGGTCCGTCGCTGTCTGTCGAGGAAGCACTGGTTCACGCGCAAGCCGTGTTGGAGGTCGCGCAACTCGCGGCGAGTGTGTAGCTAACGCCCGCGGACGTAGCGAGTGAACAAGAAGTTCTCGTGTTCGAGCACGTGCGCGAGTTGCATGG
>JANWKM010000146.1 GCA_025451395.1 Ilumatobacteraceae bacterium | reverse complement strand
CTTCGAACATCGCCAGCGTGGCGTTGTAGAGGAACGAGTTGGAGACTTGGCGGCCTGCGACATCCTCCGGCATGCTCTCCACCGTTCCACCCCCGAGCCGCGCGATTTCTCGTAGCGCGCCCTTGAGCGCGGCAGCAGCGACACCCTTGCGCCGGTACTTCGAGTCGACGAAGAAACAGGTGATCCGCCAATCCGGCGGCGCGCTTTCGACCTCGCGGTAAGCCTTGCCGAACTTGATCCGCGTCAGCTCCTCCGGTGATCCGAATTGGCACCATCCGACGCACAAATCGCCATCGAAGACAAGTGCTGCGTGCGCCGTGCCGTTGCGGACGCGTTGTTGTTTCTGCGACCGATGGTCGCGGCCTGCCTTCGCCTCGGGGTGAAACCCCATGCACCAGCAGCCGCCCCATACCCCGTTGTGTCGCGTCACGAGACTTGCGAAGTCATGCCACGTCTCCTTGCTCCGGGGCTTGATGTCGTAGCTGGCCATCGGCGAAAAGGTACCCGCGTTGCTACACTCACGGCGCTCTTCGGTGATGCCGATGGGGTGTGGTGTAACTGGCAACACAGCAGATTCTGGATCTGTTATTCAAGGTTCGATTCCTTGCACCCCAACCAGCTCGCCGAGGTGGCGTGCTCACATAGCCCGCAAGGGCGCGTAGCTTGGCCCGTTCGTCTAGTGGCCTAGGACACCACCCTCTCAAGGTGGCGGCACGGGTTCGAATCCCGTACGGGCTACCAAAGTTGTCGGGGGTTTGCTGCCGACGGGGGTTTCATGCCCGCAGGCACGCACGAAACCCCCGGGTGGATGCGTTGCGACCACAAGGTGGCATCACCCTGCCCGACAATTCTGAGACACCCCTTTGCAACGATCCCCGAATGAATGTGATCGAATCTCACGAATTGATTGCCGCAGCGAAGCGAAATGCTGTGGCCTTGTGCCTCGCACAACTCGGTGATGAAAACGAAGTGGTTGACGCCGAGGCTCTCCGTGTGTTGGGCGAGATTTGGAATGACGCAGACAGTCTCTATGTGCTCTTGAGGACTATGTCCGCCGCCATTGACCTCTTCGCCTTGGACACGGCCCGCGCAGTCGCGCGAGACGACCGCGAGCGTCGTGACATGGCTGGCCAATTCATTCGGGACGCCATAGATGCGATG
The DNA here is from genome assembly GCA_025451395.1 of Ilumatobacteraceae bacterium. Lineage (GTDB taxonomy): Bacteria > Actinomycetota > Acidimicrobiia > Acidimicrobiales > Ilumatobacteraceae > UBA668. Next base: position 21,734 of record JANWKM010000146.1, on the reverse strand, counting down.
AAACTGACCGCGTTTGCAAGATCGAGTTGACGAGTTCAGGACAGATGCACTGCTTCGTCAGGCGACTGACGATGCGGTGCTGCTATTTCCAGCCCGGGGGATCCGTATGGTCGTCGATCTATCCGTGCGGCGCCTAACCCGTCGAAGTCACACGAATTCCATCTCTCCGGTGGATTCCTTGCGACTTCGACGCTCATAGGCTGTCGCGTTGACGGACTGGAGCACTTATGCAACGAGCGCCGCGAGTTCTGATTGGCCTTGCCGTCTTGTGCGTGACGGTTGCCGCGTGTTCGGACCTGACTGACGAACCGCAAGCGGACAAACCGGTGGAGAACGTCGCCGAGCTCCCACCTCACGATCTGACGACGCTGTCCGCAAAGGAATTGGCCACGTTCAACCGCTCGCAGGCCCAGTTCAGAAGGTTGGAGGCGAGGCCCGGTCTGATCGCTGTCGGTTCGCCCCACGGCCCCCTCGGGTACATCAAGACATCCGATCTCGCGTGGTCCGTGGCCGGACCAAACGGTGTGCCTGTGCAAATGACGTTGTACGACGAGAACGGCGAACCAATCGGCATTTGGGACGGCAGTGCGGATCACGCAGGCCAAGTGGTGAGTTTCGGCGGTTAACGCTTGCGTCCTCATACCCGTCGAAGTCACAACAATCCCACCCCTCCGGTGGATTTCTTGTGACTTCGAGGTGGCATGATGCCGTCATGAATCATTCCAAAGAGTTCTACATCGGCGGCAAATGGGTAAAGCCGTCGACCAGCGAAACGCTGGCGGTGATCAATCCGGCGACCGAAGAGGTCATCGACTCGATCGCGATGGGCGGCGCCGACGATGTCAACGCGGCAGTCAAAGCGGCGCGGGCCGCGTTCGAGACGTTCTCGCGCACAACCGTTGAGGAACGACTGGCCCTGCTCGACAAGATCATCGAGGTCTACGGCGCACGCATGGGTGAGATGGCCGAGATCATCAGCCAGGAAGTCGGTGCGCCGCTGTGGTTGTCGCAACGTGCGCAAGCGGCGGCCGGCATCGGCCACCTGATGACGGCGCGCAAAGTACTCGCCGAGTTCGAGTTCGAGAAAGAGATGGGCGCAACGCTCATCGTGCGCGAGCCGGTCGGGGTCTGTGCCCTGATCACTCCGTGGAACTGGCCGATGAATCAGATCACGTGCAAGGTCGGGCCTGCGCTGGCGGCCGGGTGCACGATGGTGCTCAAGCCGTCGGAAGTCGCGCCACTGAACGCGATTCTTTTCGCCGAGATCCTCGATGCCGCGGGCGTGCCCGCCGGTGTGTTCAACCTGGTGAACGGCGACGGGGTCAACGTCGGGTCGGTCATGGCGTCACACCCCGACGTCGACATGGTCTCGTTCACCGGCTCGACGCGCGCGGGGATCGAGGTCGCACGCAACGCGGCACCGACCGTGAAGCGCGTGTCGCAGGAGCTCGGTGGCAAATCAGCCAACATCATCCTCGACGACGCCGACTTCGCGGCCGCGATCGCACGCGACATGGGCTCTATGTGTACCAACTCCGGGCAGTCGTGCAACGCCCCGTCTCGCATGCTCGTGCCATCGTCGCGCATGGATGAGGCTGCGGCGATTGCTGCTGAAGCGGCCAGCAAGGTCGTGGTCGGCGATCCACGAGAAGAGTCCACCAAGATCGGTCCGGTCGTCTCGGAGGTTCAGTACAACCGAATTCAACAGCTGATCGAGAAGGGCATCGGCGAAGGCGCCAAGCTCGAGGTCGGTGGCCCCGGCAAACCAGAAGGACTCGAGACTGGCTACTTCGTCAAGCCGACGGTGTTCTCGCACGTCGACAACGACATGACGATCGCCCGCGAAGAGATCTTCGGGCCAGTACTCGTCATGATCGGTTACAAGGACGACGAAGACGCCGTGCGCATCGCTAACGACACGTCGTACGGACTCTCGGGGTACATCTCGGGCAACAGCGATCGGGCGAAGGCAATGGCCCGCCGAATCAGGACCGGCATGGTGCACCTCAACGGCGCAGGTGGCGACCTGAACGCACCGTTCGGTGGCTACAAGCAGTCGGGCAACGGTCGCGAGTGGGGTGCGAGCGGCTTGGAAGAGTTCCTGGAGACCAAGTCAGTCTTTGGCTACAACGCGTGACGCTTAGTCACAATTCGTGCTCGGCTAGTTCGCGGAACTCGTCGGGAACCGAGCCGTGCTCGGATAACGCCACCCCGGCGTAGCCGACTGCGGTGCGACCGAATTTGCGTCGCACTGCATCGATCGAGTGATCGACCGCCCAGCGCGCCGACCCGGTCGGCGAGCCGGGGCGCACTGCTTCGTCGGGAAGAATCGGCAATTCCAACTGCAGCACCGGTTGGTCCACCAGGTTCGACACCGAAATTGCCAGCAAGGAAATTGTCGCCTCGCTCGGATGCGCGTTGAGTGCGCGCTGAACGAGTTCGTGCGCGGTCTCGGTGAGCGTGAGCGTGGTGGCAACCGGTTCGCCCCGCGTGATGGAACGCGTGACCGATTTCATTCCTGCAAAGCGAACTCGCACGGTGACGGTGCGACCGGCGCGATGCTTCGCCCGCAAACGGCCGGCGACGCGGTCAGCGAGATGGCCGAGGACTGCGCGAAGCAACTCGTCGGTCGGAAACTTCTTCCCGAACGCCGATTGAGCGCCAACAGAACCGGCGCGCGCATTCTGCTGAACGCGACGGTGATCGACGTTCGCCGCCAACGCGCCGACCTTGCTACCCAACGCGCGACCGAGAAAGTGTTCGAGCGAATCCGACGGCGAGCTGGCGAGCTGGCCGATCGTGTAGATGCCGCGGTCCGCGAGCCGTTGTTGTGTCACCGGGCCGATGCCCCACACCAGGCCGACCGGAAGCGGGTGCAGGAATTCAAGCTCGCGCGCCGGCTCGACCACGACAAGGCCATTGGGCTTCGCGACCTGCGACGCGATCTTCGCCAGGTGCTTCGTACGCGCAGCACCGATCGAGACGGGCAGGCCGATCTCTTCGCGCACGCGCCTGCGAATCGCGGCACCGATCGCGCCCGGTGATCCGAACAGGTGCGTGCTGCCCGACACGTCGAGAAACGCCTCGTCGATCGAGATCCGTTGCACTAATGGTGTGAAATCCCCGATGACTCCCATCACCAAGTCGGAGAGTCGCTGGTATTCGCTGAAGTGTCCGCCGACGAAGATCAAGTCGGGGCACAGCTGTTTCGCACGCCATCCGGACATCGCGCCATGCACGCCGAACGCCCGCGCCTCGTACGAAGCCGCCAACACACCGCCGCCGCCAACGGCAATTGGGCGACCGCGCAGCGACGGGTCGAGCAGTTGCTCGACGGAGGCGTAGAACGCATCGAGATCCGCGTGCAGAATGTTCGGCCCGGGTTCCACGAATTGAACTGTAGTCGTACATATGTTCGATAGGCCAAAGGCGCCGTAAGTCTCTGAAAACTCTCAAGATCGTTGACCCTCCGCCGATCTTTGAACGTATGGAGGTGAGGCGGTGGCGCGGTGCAGCGCGGTTTGGCGCGTACCTCGGCGCGACCATGCTGCCGGTGGTCTGGCTCGGTCTGGTCCTCACTCAAACCGTCACCAATCAGGTGGACGTTGCCGCCTTACACCAGGGCGAGTCACAAGCCAGATCGTTGGCGACCGGCGCGATCTCGCCTTTCCTCGATGACGGGCAACTCAGTGACGGCCTGACGAAAACCCAACGGGACTCGCTGGCACGCTCGACCTCCCATCTGATCTCCCAGGGAGACGTTCTGCAATTGCGCATCCGTGATCTCGATGGGCAAATCGTGTTCGACGCCTCCGACCCCTACGGCCCCATGGTCGCGTCCGAGCCGGACGAAGCGGAGGAAGTGGAAGAGGCAATCAACGAGGGGATGGTTTCGCAGCTCACCACTGTCGGGGCCGACGAGATCGACGGTGCCCGAACCGGCGGCGCGCAAGCGATGGAGGCATACGTTGCCCTCCACCCGATCGACAGGCCCGGCGTGATCGTCGGAGTGCTCGAGGTGTATATCCCTTTTGCGCCGATCGCCGCGCAACGCGACACCTCGCTCAGGCAGTTGCGGCTCTCGATCATTTTCGGTCTCGGTGCACTTTGGATGGTCTTGGTCTACATCGTCGCCTCCGTCGCTCGTCGCACCCGGCTCCAGAGTCGACGGGCAGAACGCCTTGCGTTGCAGGATTCGCTCACTGGGCTTCCCACGCGAGCCATCTATCGCGATCGTGTCGCCGCCGCGCTCGCTGCGGCGAGCCGAATGGGTAACGACGTCGCGGTTGCTGTCGTCGATCTCGATCGATTCAAGGACGTGAACGAATCGCTCGGTCACCGCAATGGTGACGAGTTCCTGCGCATTGTCGCGCAACGTTTGAAAGCAACACTTCGTCCAGGCGACACTGTCGCACGATTGGGCGGGGATGAGTTCGGACTGGTGCTCCCCGGCACGGTCGCAGAATCCGTCGAGGCCGTTCTCGGCCGCGTGCTGACCGCACTCAGTGCCGAGGCCGAGCTCGGTGGGGTGGCGATCTCGGCGGAAGCGAGTATTGGCTACGCGATGTGGCCGAGCGATGCCGAGGAGCCCGAGGACCTACTGCGACGTGCCGGCCTCGCACTCGATACCGCGAAACTCGCCCGTGGGGTGATCGTTCGGTACCACGCCAGCGGTGGTGAATTCGATCCGCAGCGTCTGAGTTTGATATCCGAACTCCGCCGGGCGATCGGTGGTGGCGAGTTGGTGCTGCACTACCAGCCGAAGATCGATGTGCCGACAGGACGCGTCAATGCCTTCGAAGCACTGGTTCGTTGGAATCATCCCATTCGCGGGTTGGTACCACCCGGTGAGTTCATCCCTATCGCTGAGAGCACGGGTCTCATCGGTCCACTGACGCACTGGGTCGTCGACTCCGCGCTCGCGCAGCTCGCCGCGTGGTCGGACGAAAATCCCGAGCTGTCGATGGCTGTCAACATCTCGGCGCGCAATTTGCGTGACGACCTCCCGGGTTGGGTGCTCAACCGCTTGGCAGCGCACCACATCGACGCTTCACGCCTCGTACTGGAGATCACCGAGACGTCGATCGCAGCCGATCCCATTCGCGCCAGCGTGCTGCTCGAGGAACTCAGCGCCGCTGGGGTCAAGGTCAGCCTGGACGACTTCGGGCAGGGCTACACATCGCTTGGTTCGCTCGGGCGGCTACCGGTCAACGAATTGAAGATCGACCGTGGATTCGTGACCGATATGCAGGACAGCCATCAAGATCGCGCCATCGTCGCGTCGGTGATCGAACTTGGTCATCAGCTCGGCATGACGGTCGTGGCCGAGGGTGTCGAGACCGACGACGTGCGCGCGGTGCTACGCACGATGGGCTGTGACACGATGCAGGGCTTTTTGTTCTCGCCGGCAGTACCCGCGTCGCAAGCGATCGGTCTCATGGACGGCATTCACACAACGGTGTGACTGAATCCGTGGGACGCGGCTCCACGACGCAGACGAAGCTATGACGAACACGCTGACGATGAAGGTTGTTTCGTCGACGTGCCCACCGAGAACGACAGCTGCGACAGCGGTCACGATGCTGAGTATCAGGCCCAGTCGAATCTGGCCGGACCAGTCGAAGGGCTCTGTCCTGGTGATACGTGTTGTCTTCATGCCTGTGTAGACGTTTCCGGCGACGCGTTCTGTCGCTTTTCGAGCAGGTTTTTCGCAACAGGTCATCCATGCCTCCAGAGGCGCTCACTAGGGTTTGCCCCATGGGGGTCCTCGACAAACTCGATATGTCGCAGCGGCTCAGCCGCGACGAGTACTACTCCAAGCTCGCCGTCGGCCAGCAGCGAATATTCCAACTGCGCCTGCACCTCGGCGGCCTGATGGGCCCGGGCCAACTGGGGCCGGGGCTTCTCGTCATCCTCGAGGGTCCGGACGCGTCTGGAAAAGGTGGCGCGATCAAGGTGCTCGTCGGCCATCTCGACCCCCGCCACTACGAAGTGGTGGCCTACGCCGCGCCAACGCCGAAAGAGAAGAACCACCACTTCCTGTGGCGTTTCTATCAAACGCTCCCTGGCCTGGGAGAGATGGCGGTGTTCGATCGGAGCTGGTACGGACGTGTGCTAGTGGAACGCATCGAAGGCTTCGCGACCAAGGCCGAGTGGAAGCGTGCCTACAAAGCCATTGTCGACTTCGAAGAATCGCTGTGCCAAGAGAGCTTGATCGTTGTGAAGTTCTGGATGCACGTCAGCGACGAGGAACAGTTGCGTCGCTTTGAGGGACGTGCTGCCGATCCGCTGAAGGCTTGGAAACTCACCGAGGAAGATTGGCGCAATCGCGAGAAGAATCGCGCCTACGAAGCGGCGGCGGAGGAGATGTTCGAGCGCACCAGTCACAAGCTGGCACCGTGGGAAGTGATCGCTGGCGAACAGAAACGCTTCGCGCGAATTGCCGTACTCGAGACCGTGATCGAGCGCGTCGAGCAGGGAATGCGGCGCTGGGGATTAGAGGTTCCGCCTCCGTTCGAGAAGGTGGAAGCGGCGGCGGAAAACTAGATCGGGGGGTGGCGATGCGCCCATGGTTGCGCGGTCTCAAGCTGTGCAGCCACCCGCAGTAGGACGTCCTCACGGCCATACGCGGCGACCAACTGCACCCCCACGGGAAGCCCGTCGGGTGTCCAGTGCAACGGGACGCTGATCGCCGGCTGTCCGCTGGCGTTGAACGCCGGTGTGAACGGCACGTACTGCCCGGCGCGCGCCATCGGTGCCAGCGGAGTCTTCGGATCGTTGGCGAATGTTCCCAACACAGCCGGCGGTTCACCCAGCGTTGGTGTCAGCAAAAGATCCCAGCCGTCCGCCCACCACTGTTGCACGGCGCGACGAAACTCGACGTTGGTGGCGAGCGCGATCGCATAGTCGACGCCGTTGACACTGCGGGCGTACTCCGCCTGTGCCCAGTTCACCAGCTCGACATCGCCGGGCTGTAGCTCGCGACCGAGTTGATCGCTGATGCGTTTGATGCCAACACCCATGTTGGTGCTCCACATCGCCGAGAACCTTCGCGCGAAATCAGGATTTGCGAGCGCCTGAGGAAACCCGGGCTCGATCTTGTGGCCGAGGCTCTCCAGCAGCGTTGCCGCGTTGCGAACCGCGAGCGCGCATTGCTCGTGCACCGGTCCGCCGAACGGATGATGGTCGAGCAGCCCGATGCGCAGGTGACCCGGATCGGAACCAAGTTCGTCGATGTATGGCCGCGTCGGCGGAGCAGCAATCACCGTGTCGCCAACCGACGGACCCCTTACCGCGTCGAGCAGTGCTGCGGTGTCGCGCACGCTACGGCTGACGCACAACTCGACGCCGAGATTGCTCTCGTCGCGAAACGGACCGAGTGTGATTCGTCCCTGCGTCGGTTTCAATCCGACGAGACCACACGCCGACGCTGGAATACGGATGCTCCCGCCTCCGTCGCTGGCGTGCGCGATTGGAACCATTCCTGCGGCGACGGCAGCGGCCGCGCCACCACTCGAGCCGCCCGGCGAGTGTGCGAGATTCCATGGATTGCGAGTCGCGCCCCACGCGGTCGGCTCCGTCGTGGGCAGGCTTCCGAACTCGGGACTGTTAGTGCGACCGGCGATCACGAAACCCGCCTGGCGAAATCGCGCAACCAACGTTGTGTCGTTGGTCGAAACCGGCATCGCATCCTTCAGCGCCTGGCAGCCATTGGTCAGCGATTGACCCGCGTAGTGTGCCCACAGATCCTTCAGCAGCGTAGGAACGCCGCGGAACGGACCGACCGGTAATTCGCTGGCCGCCGTTGCGCGTGCTTCGTCGAACCAACGCATGATCACCGCGTTCAGCTGCGGATCGAGCTCCTCGATACGTTCGATCGCAGCTTCCAGCAACTCCGACGCGCTCACCTGACCACTGGCAACGAGCGCTGCTTGATCGGTGGCATCGAGCCAGCGTGTGTCCGTCGCAAGCGAACTCATGCCTTCAAAGGTAGCTTTGGCCGAGCTGTGCAACCGCCTCAACGAGCGACAATGTCTACCCGCGAGGTTCTTCGTTTTGGCGACGTGCGACGGCTGCTGATTGCCGGCGGGGTGTTGACCACCGGTGTCTCGCTGCAAGCGGCGGCACTCGGCTTGCAAGCGTTTCGGATAACCCATCATCCCGCCGACCTCGGTTGGATCGGGTTGTGCGAGTTCTTGCCGGTGGCGTTGCTGGTTTTGGTCACAGGCACCGTCGCCGACCGCTTCAATCGCAAGGTCGTCGCGCTCATTGCGATCGGGGGTGAAGCCGCTTCGTCGTTGGCACTGATGCTCTACGCGCTCACCGATCCGACGGAAGTGTGGCCGTTGTTCGTCATCGCATTCGTGTACGGCATTGCTCGCTCATTCTTGGCTCCGGCAACGCGAACGATGCCACCGATGGTGGCACCCGATGGTGGTATCCCGAAAGTCGTCGCCATGAATTCGGCGACATGGACCGGTTCGACCATTCTCGGTCCGGTGCTGTCGGGCCTGCTCTACGCCATTGCACCATGGGTCGCGTACCTCGTGTCGACTGCGCTGATGGTCGGGGCGGGAGCACTGTTCGCGGCGCTGCGGTTTATTCGGCCACCGGATCCGAAACTCAGTGGCAACCGGCCGACATTTCGAAGTGCCGTCGAGGGACTGGTGTTCATCCGCCGAACGCCGATACTGCTGGCAGCGATTTCGCTCGACCTGTTCGCAGTTTTATTCGGTGGTGCCGTCGCACTCTTGCCCGCCATCGCGCAAGACAGACTTGGGGTCGGTGAGTTGGGCTACGGGTGGTTGCGGGCCGCGCCTGGCATCGGCGCCGCCTCAATGGCATTGTTCTTGGCGTTCCGACCAATGCAGCGCCACGTCGGACGCGTGTTGCTGCTAGCGGTGCTTGTCTTCGGCGCGTCGACGGTTGTGTTGGGTTTGACGCGCTCGTACATACTCGCGTTCGCCTCGCTCGTGGTGTTGGCCGGAGCCGACATGGTGAGCGTTTTCGTTCGCGGATCGATCGTGCCGTTGGTGACGCCCGACGAGAAGCGCGGTCGTGTTCTGGCAGTCGAGAACGTTTTCATCGGCGGCAGCAATGAGTTGGGCGCGTTCGAAAGCGGCATCGTTGCGCAAGCCGTTGGTACGCCTGCGACCGTGATCGGCGGCGGCGTCGCGACCATCGCCATCGTTGGCCTGTGGTGGATCGGCTTCCCGTCGCTGCGCAAGGTCGACCGCCTCAGCGATTTGGGCCACTAGATGACGCGGGTGACTATCAGCCAGGTCGCGAGTGGCACCAGCAGCCAGAGCAGAATGAGTAGCACGATCGCGTAGGCGGCGAAGTCGTAACTGCTGTCTTTGGGCGGGTTCCCGCACGCGCCAATTGTTTCCCACAACGCGCGTATCGGTTGATCGGTGCTCAGACGTATTCGCCTGCGAGCGAGGCCGGCTGCGTGTAGCGCTGCCCACGCCAAGCCGCCGAACACAAGTGCAAGCACGATTGCGAGGACGATGCTTCCCGACAGGTCGCTGAACGCCCAACGAATGAACGCCTGAATAACACTGAAGATGGTCGAAATGATGGCACCACCGAGCAGAAACGTTGGCAGGCCGAGTTGTTTGCCCTTGTACCCGGGCTCCACACGAGCCGCGTCCAGTCGCGCCCGGCGCAGCATGTTCTTTTCGGGAGTGCCCCACACAGCGTTCGCCTCGCGCCGCTCGTACAACTTGCGAATGCGTGTCGCCAGAGTGTTCTGATGCCCCTTGACGATCCAGCGCGTCATCTGTTGTACGAGATAGGTCGCGACCGGCCTCAGCGGGCCGAGTCGACGGGGCAGCTTCGCACGGCGGGCGCCGTTGCGATCGAGCACCTCGAGTGAGCGCATTGCCAGGCGGTGGGCCTCCTCGAAACGGTCGGGGCGCCACAGCGGCCGCACCTTCGAGAGCTCACGCAGGATGTCTTGCTCGGGCTGACCGCGGCCGGCAATTTTCTCGAGGAGAGCGCCTTTTTCCTCGGGTGTGACCGCACGCAGAATGCGCAGCGCGTCGATTCGATCGAGGATCAGATCGTCGAGACCACCTTGCCTCTCCTGCGGGGCCGAACGGTCCATCGGTGCACGTTAACCTGCCGAACAGCCACCAAGAAGGGAGCAAACACGTGAAGAAGATGCTGAAGGAATTCAAGGACTTCATCGCCACCGGCAACATGGTCGAGCTCGGAGTCGCGTTCATTCTGGGGCTTGCTGTCAAGGCCGTCATCGACAGTTTCATCGCCAACGTCGCCAACCCGATCATTGGTGCCATCTTCGGCGAGCCGAACCTCGACAATGTGCTCAGGTTCACCCTGCGCGACGGCGACAACGCCGACCCCACCGACGACAGCGTGCTGGCCATTGGTCCGGTGTTGACTCAGTTGATCTCGCTGATACTCGTGGGGTTCGTGCTGTTTCTCGCTGTGAAGGCGTACAACAAGCTGCGCAAGCCGAAGCCAACTGTGTCGTCGGGACCCAGCGAGGTCGATCTACTTGTAGAGATACGCGATCTCTTGAAGGTTCGCGGCTGATTCGACGTGCTTTCCACCCCGACTTGCATCACGGCTGCGCAGTCGGTCGAATAGCACCTCATGTTCGTTCGGCGGGTTGTCCTCATTCTGGGTTTGCTACTGACGGGCACTGCCTGCGCAGTCGCACGTTCCGAAGGCGGTTCGCCGCCGGCCGCCGACGGGTTTCCGGTCGGTGGGCTGCCGCCAACGCTGCCCACGCTGGCGCCAGGCGCTCCCTTCACGACTGTTATCCGAACGACGGTGCCATTGACCCCCGAACAACTCATCGGTGCGCGAGTGACCGGCAACCGGGTGATCATGATCGGTGACTCCGTAATGGCGGGAACCGCCAAGCGTTACGGAGGCGAGATGTGCGCGATACTCGTGCCGTTGGGTTGGGCGGTCGAGGTCGATGCCGAGACCGCGCGTTTCATCGACTTCGGAAACGTGGTGCTCAACGAGCGTCTGTCCGCTGGCTGGGATGCTGCCGTCATTCTTTTGGGCAACAACTACGGCGGTGATCCCGACGTGTACCGGTTATACCTCAACCGCCTCGTCGAAAAGCTGGCACCGCGGCCGACGGTGCTGCTGACGGTGTCGGAGTATCGGGCGGAACAACTAGAGGTGAACCAGGTGATCTTCGAAGTTGCCGCACAACACGACAATGTGGTCGTAGTTGATTGGGCGGCATCGACTGCTCAACACCGAAACTTCCTGAAGGAAGATGGACTGCATCTCACCGACCCTGGTCGCCTCGCGCTCGCACAGCACGTCGGCGACGTCATGGGTCCATCCCCGGCGCCACCCGGAAAATGTTTAGGGACGAGTTTCTCGGACGACTCGGCCGGTTCCGTCGATGGCAGCACGACAACCGTGAGCGGCGACACGACTCCCACGAGTCCGGAAACCGATCCACCGGAAACCGATCCGACGCTCCCCGACACCACCCTTCCTATAACGCCGCCGCCAATCGATCCTCCCTGATCGGTCGGCTACGGCGCGAGCGCGTCGAACGGTGCCGTCGGGATGTTGCGCAGTACGCCGTAGGCGACGACGGCGATCGGCAGACCCCACACAAGCGGACGCATTATCCACGCCGGCAATATCAGCGATGGTCGGTCCCAACTGGTACGCATCCACGACCACCAGCCCAATGCGGCGCCGACGATGACAAGTGGGATGAAAAGGTTGTAGTGCAATGCCGAACCGGGGTGGCCATTGAATAGTTGGTGAAACCCACGCGTCAGGCCACAGCCCGGGCACCACAATCCGGTTGTCGAATGAAAGACGCATCGCGGGAAGCGGCTGTCGGCTGCTGCTGGATCGTTCAGCGCAACGACTGCGGCGAGACCGGCCGCCGCGCAGCCACAAGCTATGGGTAAGGCGCGCCGCACCAAGGTGTTCTGCACTTCTTGAATCGTAGGCTGGATGGCCATGTTGCAAGCACGCGAACTCTCAGTGGAAGTCGGAGGTCGACAGATCGTCGATTCCGTGTCGTTCACCGTGATGTCGCGCGAAAAAGTCGGTCTCGTTGGCCGCAACGGTGCCGGCAAGACCAGTCTGTTCAAAGTGCTCGGTGGTGTCACCGAACCGATGGCCGGCAAGGTCATCTGCCGGGGTGGGTTCGGTTATCTGCCGCAAGACCCGCGCATCGAGGGTGTGCTCGACACTCGCCACGCGATCACGCATGTGCTCAGCGGTCGTGCGGTCGACGATCGCCTCGACCGCATCGAAAAGCTGCGCGTGGCGATGGAGGCCGATCCTTCCCATCGCAACGTCGAGCGCTACAGCCGGGCGCACGACGAGTTTGCGTCATCGGGCGGGTATGCCGCCGAGAGTGAAGCACGCAGCATCATGGCTGGGCTCGGCCTGCCGCCCGATCGTATGGACCTTGCGATCGGCATACTCAGCGGCGGCGAGCGTCGCCGCGTCGAGTTGTCGCGCATTCTGTTCGCCGGCAGCGATGTGCTGCTGCTCGACGAACCCACCAATCACCTCGACATCGACGCCAAGATGTGGTTGCTGCAGTTCATGCGTAACTATCGCGGGGCGTTGCTGGTCATCAGTCACGACCTCGAGTTGCTCGACGAAGCGATCACGCGCGTGATGCACCTCGACCGACCACGTGAGGAGAACTTGGGCAACCTTGTCGAGTACAAGGGCACGTACAGCCAGTACAAGACCGCACGTGCGAGAGACGAAGAGCGCCTCACCAAGCAGGCGTTGCTGCAGACGCGAGAAATTGCTCGCTTGCAGGTGTTCGTCGATCGCTTCGGCGCGAAAGCAAGTAAGGCGTCGATGGCGCACAGCAAGGAGAAGCAGATCGCGCGCATCGAGGCGCAACGCGTGGAGGTCGGTCCTGGCGACCGCACGTTGCGCATGCGGTTCCCCGATCCGCCATCATGTGGTTCGACGGTGCTGACCGCGCAGGGTTTGTCGAAGGCGTACGGCGGTCCCGCGGTGTTCGAGGATGTCACGTTCGATCTTGGTCGCGGCGAACGCTTGCTGGTGCTCGGCCTCAACGGTGCGGGCAAGACAAGCCTGTTGCGCATCCTCGCCGGCGAAACAACTGCGAACATTGGCGACTTTCGGTTCGGTCACAACGTGGCCGTGGGTTACTACGCCCAAGAACACGACAATCTGCGCACCGACGAAACATTGCTCGACAACCTGCGCGCCGATGTGCCGCCGAACGTGATCTACACCGAAACCCAGCTGCGCGGCTTTCTCGGCATGATGGGGTTGAGCGGTGAGAAGGTATTCCAGAAGAGCGGTTCTCTTTCCGGTGGTGAAAAGACGAAACTCGCTCTCGCAATGCTGATGGTTGGCCGCAACAACCTGTTGCTGCTCGATGAGCCAACCAACAACCTCGACCCACCCAGCCGTCGGTCGGTGGCGGACGCCCTGATCGGGTGGAAGGGCAGCCTGGTGTTCGTCAGCCACGACGTCGAGTTCGTCGAGCGGTTGGCGCCGACGAAGGTGCTGCTGATGCCCGATGGACAGGTCGATTACTTCAACGAGGACTGGCTGGACGTTGTCAGCCTTGCCTGACGCTCGCGCGTGTCTGCGACTCGCAGCACTATCGGCACTGTTGGCAGCATGCGCGACTGCTCCTGGCGTGACTGTCGCCCGACGCTCGCAGTCGCCGGCGACATTTCATCGCGGAGTTGACTTACAGCCGGTCACCACGCTTCCGGCCATCGAGCCGATCGAATGGGGGCCCTGCTCAACGCAGGACGCGCCTTGGCAATGCGGCACGATCGAAGTGCCGCTGGATTACCGCGCCGAGGAGTCAGCTGCAATTTCGATCGCGGTGACGCGCCTGCCTGCCGCTGTCTCTTCTCAGCGGATTGGATCCCTGGTGTTGAATCCTGGAGGGCCCGGCGGATCCGGCCTCGACCTGACGTGGAGTTACGCGTCGCTCTTTCCGCGCGCGCTGACCGACTCGTTCGACCTCGTTGGATTCGATCCGCGCGGCGTTGGTCGATCGACCGCCGTCGACTGTGGCGATCTCGACCGCTCATACACGGTCGTCGAGCGCGAGTGCATCGAGAACAGCGGCGATCTGCTGCCTCTCGTCGGCACGGCCAATGCCGCACGCGACATGGAGCAGCTGCGTAAGGCGCTCGGCGACGACCAGTTGACCTACCTCGGGTTCAGTTACGGAACGGCGCTCGGCGCCGTCTATGCCGACTTGTTTCCCCAGAGTGTGCGAGCGCTGGTGCTCGACGGCAGCGTCGATCCGCAAGCAGGTCGCTACAACGTCGACGGCACCGCAACAGGTTCGTTCGACGATCCCTTCTACGGTGTTCAAGATTTCGAAGGGACACTCGATGTGTTCCTCGATCTGTGCGATGCCTCACGACTGTGCAAGGCGGGACCGCGCAGTCGCGCGTTGCTCGATGATCTCGCCTTCGATGTGGAGGATGCCGATACCGACTATTTCGATGAGTGGGACGAAGTCGTCACCGCCGAACAGGTGTCGGGAATCGTGGCGTCGGCGATGTACAACATCGACCTGTGGGTTCCGCTGGCGGTCGCCCTCGCCGACGCAGCGCAGGGTGATGCCAGCACGCTCGCAGCGCTCGGCAGTTTCTTCGAAGCCGGGTATCCGCGGGCGGAGGATTCCTACGACAATCTCCTGGAAGCCAACCTCGCTATCTACTGTGCGGACTTTGCCGGACGAATCGGGCGCTTCACCGTTCAGTCCTGCGACGGGTGGCCCGAGTCGGCGGAACCGCTGCCGACGATCACCGCGGTCGATGTCGCGCATCCGATCGTCGTGATTGGCACCGACGACGACCCTGCCACTCCGGGATTTCTTGCGCCGATGATGGCCGAAGCGTTGGGCGATGCAGTGTCGGTGCGTTGGGAGGGCGCGGGACACACTGCGTTTCTGCACAGCGACTGCGTCGATGAGATCGTGATCGAGTATCTCGTCGCGCTGATGGTGCCGCGCACACGCACGCAATGTGGCTTCACCGACGACGTCAACACGACTGTGGCGCGCGCACGCGCAGTATTCTCCATCGATCGCGAACGGTTCCGAATCAGGTTGCAAAGCGTTTTCGAAGCCGAAGGCTCGCCGCCGGATGTCGCGCGCTGCCTGGCCGAGGGCATCATCGAGCAGGGATCAGATTCGGTGGTGGTGTATGCGCGGCTCGGCGTGCAAGCCCCCGACTACCTCGAACTCCGTCAGCGGTTGAGCTGTACCGGCGTTCCCTGATACGGGCGGTTGACGAGTTCGAAGAAATCGTTGCCCTTGTCGTCGACAACGATGAAGGCCGGGAAGTCGCGCACTTCGATCTTCCACACTGCTTCCATACCAAGGTCCTCTAGCTCGATGATCTCGACCTTCGAGATGCAGTCCTGCGCGATTCGCGCCGCCGGCCCGCCGATGGTGCCGAGGTAGAAGCCACCGTGCTTCTTGCACGCGTCGGTCACCGCCTTGCTGCGGTTGCCCTTCGCCAGCATCACCAGGCTGCCGCCAGCTTCCTGGAAACCGTCGACGTAACTGTCCATACGACCCGCAGTTGTCGGCCCGAACGCTCCGCTGATCATGCCGTCGGGGGTCTTGGCCGGACCGGCGTAGTACACGCAGTAGTCGCGCATGTACTTCGGCATCGGCTCGCCGGCGTCGAGGCGCGCCTTGATATGCGCGTGAGCGATGTCGCGGGCAACGACCATCGGGCCGTCGAGCATCACTCGTGTCTTCACCGGATGCTTGCTGAGCTCGGCGCGAATTTCGTCCATCGGCCGGTTGAGGTCGATTCGTATCGACTCGCTGCTCAAATGTTCCTCGGTGACATCGGGAAGGAAGCGTGCGGGATCTGTTTCCAGTTGTTCGAGAAAGATGCCATCGGCGGTGATCTTGCCGAGCGCTTGGCGATCGGCGCTGCAGGAGACGGCCATCGCAATCGGGCAGCTCGCTCCGTGGCGCGGCAAGCGAACGACGCGTACGTCGTGGCAGAAATACTTGCCGCCGAACTGCGCACCGATTCCGGTCTGCTGGCTGACGGCAAGAACTTTGGCCTCCATCTCGATGTCACGAAATGCATGGCCGCGTGTGCTGCCCTCGGTGGGGAGTCCGTCGAGGTAGCCAGTGCTCGCCAGCTTCGAAGTCTCAACCGCGAATTCCGCGCTCGTTCCACCGATGACGATCGACAGGTGATACGGCGGGCAAGCGGAAGTCCCCAGCGTCTTCATCTTGTCGAACAGCCAGGGGAGTAGCGCCTTCTCGTTCAATATCGCCTTGGTCTCTTGAAAAAGGAAGCTCTTGTTCGCGCTGCCGCCACCCTTGGCGATGAACAGGAAGTTGTACTCGTCACCATCGACCGCGCTGATCTTGATCTCGGCTGGCAAGTTGTTGCCGGTGTTGACCTCTTCGAACATGCTGACCGGTGCCAGTTGGCTGTAGCGCAGGTAGCTCGTCTGGAACGTATTGAACACCCCGCGAGCGATCGCCTCTTCATCGCCGCCGTTGGCTTTTTCATTTCCGGTGAAAACGCGCTGGCCCTTCTTCGCCTTGATAATCGCAGTGCCTGTGTCTTGGCACATCGGCAGCACGCCACCGGCGGCGATTGCCGCGTTCTTCAACAAGTCGAGCGCGACGAACCGATCGTTATCACTCGCTTCCGGGTCGTCCAGGATGTTGCGCAGCTGCTGCAGGTGGCGCGATCGCAGCAAGTGCGAGATGTCGCGCATCGCCTCCTGCGTCAGCAGTGTCAGCGCCGCGGGGTCGACCTGCAGCATCGTGCCCAGCGGCGTGTTGACCTTGCGGACGAAGTCGGTGCTGATCAGGCGGTACTGCCTGTTGTCGTGCTCGAGCGGGAGCATCGGAGTGAACTCGAACACAGGAGCAGCGGCCACAACGTCAGGATACGGCTCTGGCGATTAGCCGAAGGGAGAACCCTCGAGGAAAGCCTGTACCTCGGGCTTGGATATCAGGTCACCCTGGGTTCGAAGGCCGCAGTATCCGATGGAACTCATCAGGTTCAACGTGAGGAACTGTTCCGGCAGCGGTAGGTCGACCCACTTCACTCCGCCGGCGACTTGCTCCTCGAAGATGCCGATGTCCGTGAGACAGTCACCGGTCGCCTGCCGCCCGTCCAGGGCTTGGTTGATCTCCAGAATTGCGGTGAAGTACCCGACGGTCGCTGGAGCCACTTCCTGTGCGACCGCGAGGAACAACGCCGAACCCTCCTCGGTGCTCGCGTCCATCTGTGAATCGTCGCACCCACTCGTGCTGTCGATAGAAAACGATGCGAGCGCATACATGACGGTGATGTGATCGTCGATCGTGGCGGTTGTCCAGTCGATGTCCTTCACTGCCGGTTCGTAGCCACGCATCAGTTCTGACAGCACGGCCATGCAAGCGGGGCTGATGTCGTCGATGGTCAGCCCGTCGACCGTCGTTGTGGTCTGGGCTTCCGTGGTGGTGGTCGTGCTTTGACCACTCTCGACGGTTGTCGTCGTGGCAACTGCGTTTGTGTCCGCAGAGTTGGTGTCTGCGGTCTTGCTTCCGCATGCGGCAAGCATCATCCCGATGAGAGCGACGGACAGGACGCGGCGACGGCGATTCATGTCAACTCAATTTAGCGCTCACGTCGCGGCCGTGACCGAATCACAGCGTGGTCAAGCCGCGACACGAGCGGGTGAGGGCGACCGGAATGTGGTCAGTCGACGACGCCGAGTGACTCGGCGAGACTGTGCAGAACGTACTGCCGCGCTTCGATGACGTCTGCTGTCGTGAACTCCAGAACTGTGTTGCCCATCTGCTGCAGACGGTTTCGGCGCCGGGCGTCGCGTTGTCGATCTCGGTCGGACGTGTGCCCGAGTCGTCCACTGACTTCGACGATCGTTCTCGTCGCAGGAAACACGAAGTCGACTCGCGCGACGCGTTGCCCGTTGTTGCGAAAGACGATCTGGCACTCAGGCCGCGGATATCCAGCGGTTCGAAGCAGCCGTAGAAAGCGTCGTTCGAGGTGCGACTCGCCTCCGGCGTCGAGCAGCAGTTCGCTCAACAGCCTCACGCCGCTCCGCCCAGTCCCCCGCAACGTCGCCAGGCGGTGGATGAGTTTCACTTGAGTCGTTCGCCGCAACTTGATTGCGCTGTCGATCGCGTTCTCGAGATCGGTTGCGGTTGGCCCACTAGTCGCGTAGTCGAGAATGGCGCGGGTCGCAGTCGTCGTACGAACTCCGTTGTGATGGATCACCTCGGCGGAGTCCCACTGAGTCGTCGTGTGAATCGTCGCCCAGTTGGGGATCGAGCGTAGAGACCGAGGTACCAGGAACTCGGCGCGATTCTTCTCGGGTACATCGACGTCGAGCCAGCGCAGCGCGGTCGCGCCAAACAGGGCGCCGCGTTTGCCCAACCATGCGGCACCGGCGCGCACAGACATCTCGAACGAGAGCGGTGTCGCTGCGTGGCGCAAGTGATCAGGTGCAACCTGAAGCCACAGTCCGGCATCCTGGGCCTCTTGCCATCGCCATGGGCTGTACCCAGCCGCGGTCGCATCCGCGCGGCTGACCAACGAGTATTGCCGACTAGCGCGATCAATCAGGTCTCGCTCGTGCTTCACGCCCGAACTGGGCACACCGAACCTGGTCGCGCCAGCAAAATTCCTCGCGTTCGTCCTTCATGTCGCGGCCTGACCTCGGTGTGATGCGGTCAGGGGCGCGACATGAGCGGGTATTGCCGTGGGTTCAACCGAGCGCAGGGGTTCCGTGAAACGGGGAGGGATCGGCGGCGACCGGAATAGCGGGCGCGATCCACGAGGTGGTTTCGGCGATGCTCTCGGCGACCGCGCGCCATTCGGTTGGGTTCCAGCCCTCGGCGGAGGCGTGCACGCTGCCGTCACCGCGCACAAACACGAACGCGGGCAACGTCTTCAGTCCGAGTCCGCGCACGAAGCGGCGGTCGGGGTCGCAGAAGACGAGGAATTGCTCTGTGAGTGGTCCGAGAAACTGCTTGGCCTCGTCAGTGGTGCAGGTGACGACAAGGTTGACCCGCACATCGGCGCCACGCAGCGCCTCGAGAATGCGGGCCGCCGTCTTCAACACCCATGAGCTCTCGTTCGTGAACGGATCGAGCACGACGCTCGCCAGGTGGAACGTGGTCATCCACTCTTCTAAAGGGCGCGATTCGCCCCCGAGAGTCGAAAGGGTGGTGTCGAGTGCGACGGTGCCGGCCACAAGCGGCAACGGTAGCGCGCATCATCCCACGGGGTAGCGTCGCCGCTGTGCACCCGATAGAGCGCTTGCGCTACATCGCCCGCTCCGATGGCGGCGATCCGCGGTCGCTGGTCGCCGAGACCGCGTCGGCATTGCGCGCGCTGGGGGCCGACCCCGCGGGTCTAGTGGTCGCGTGCCGACGGATCATCGAACGCCATCCGACATCGGGGCCGCTGTGGTGGCTGTGCGCGCACATGCTCACCGACACCGACCCGTATGCGGTTGCGCGCCGCTTGGCCGAAGAAATTTGTGACGACACCACCGCCGACGTTCTCGCCGATGCGTTACCGGTCGGCGCAACGGTGTGCGTCGTCGGTTGGGCTGATCTCATCGGCGATGCATTGCTCAAACGTGACGATGTTGGCGTGCTGGTTGTCGGCAGCGAAGACCGCGCCGACTTTCTGACGTCGTCGGTGTTGGCGGCCGACCTGGTCTTGATCGAGGCGTTGGCCGCCTCGCCGTCGGAAATGTTGGCCGCGCCGGGAGCGAGAGCAGCCGCGTCGATCGCTTACTGCAGCGAGATCCCGGTGTGGGCGATAGTCGGCGTCGGACGTCGCATCCCGGAGGTTGGCTTCCGCGCGCTCGCCGATCGAGTGCCCGCCGAGAGAGTGGCCGACGTCGTGCCACTCGGACTGTGCTCGGAAGTCGCGCCGAACGACAGCGATTGCCCCATCGCGCTCGAGCTGACCCGTGGCTAACCGTCGCGCACAGATTGCCATGACCGACGACGAGGTTCGTCAGTACCTAGGTGAGCAGCGGGTGCTGAACGTCGCGACGCTCGGCCCGACTGGCCATCCGCATCTTGTTGCGATGTGGTACGCGCTGATCGAAGGCAAGGTTCAGTTTTGGACGTTCGCGAAAAGCCAGAAAATCGTCAACTTGCGGCGCGATCCGAAGATGACCGGTCTTGTCGAAAGCGGCGACACCTACAACGAGTTGAAGGGCGTTGAGCTGGTCGGCAACGGACTGATCATCGACGACTACGAACGCATCCTGCACCTGGGCAAGGAGTTGGCGGTTCGATACAACGGACCGGCCGCGCTCGGCGACGAGATGCTGCCGTTCATCGAGGGGCAAGCCCGCAAGCGCCTCGCCGTCGAATTCGAAGTCACCCAAGTAGTCAGCTGGGACCACACCAAGATCACCGGCTACTAACGCGAGTCCGAGGGTTTCCTCCCCGCCGGCGGGGACGAAACCCTCGGACCGGCCGCGGCGGGAGCAAACCCTCGGACCAATCGCTCGGATTTACGGAATCCAAGGCGGAAGGTAGTCTCCGGGCATGACGAACACAGTGAAAGCAGCGTTACTGCAGACGGACTGGGCGGGCACCAAGGAAGCGATGCTCGACAAGCACGAAGAGGCGGTCCACGACGCGAAGAAGGAGAAGGCACAGGTGTTGTGCTTTCAAGAGCTGTTCTACGGCCCCTACTTCTGCCAGGTGCAAGAGCCCGAGTACTACGACTACACCGAGGCGATACCCGACGGTCCGACCACGAAGCGGTTCCAGAGTCTCGCCAAGGAAACCGGCATGGTGTTGGTGCTTCCGATGTACGAGATCGTGCGACCGGGTCTGTATTACAACACGGCGGCGGTTATCGACGCCGACGGTAAGTACTTGGGCAAGTTCCGCAAGCAGCACATTCCGCAGGTGAAAGGCTTCTGGGAGAAGTATTACTTCGCAC
The DNA here is from genome assembly GCA_025451395.1 of Ilumatobacteraceae bacterium. GTDB lineage: Bacteria > Actinomycetota > Acidimicrobiia > Acidimicrobiales > Ilumatobacteraceae > UBA668. The sequence goes on along the minus strand of JANWKM010000146.1, from coordinate 780 downwards.
CCGGCGATGGTGGCTATCCGGTCTTCGATACTGCGGTGGGCAAAGTCGGCGTCTACATCTGCTACGACCGACACTTCCCCGAAGGTTGGCGTGCGCTCGGCTTGAACGGTGCCGAGATTGTGTTCAACCCATCGGCGACCAGTCGCGGACTCAGCGAATACATCTGGCGCGTCGAGCAACCGGCTGCCGCCGTCGCCAACATGTACTACGTCGGCGCAATCAACCGCGTCGGTATCGAGCCGCTCGGCGACGACGACTTCTACGGCCAGAGCTACTTCGTCGACCCGGAAGGCAAGTTCGTCGGTGAACAGGGCGATGCGTACAAGCCGGAACTGATCGTGCGCGATCTCGACATGGACAAGATCAAGCACGTGCGCGATCGCTGGGCCTTCTACCGCGACCGCCGTCCCGACGCGTACGACGACCTCTTCGAACGCTGACAGGAGCACATCATGGCGACATTGATCAAGAACGGCAGCGTCATCTCCACCACCGGAGTCGTGGCGCAGGACGTGCTCATCGATGGCGAGACAATCCGCGCACTCGGCGCGCCGGGTTACTTCACCGAGGAAGGCATCGACCGCGTCATCGACGCCAAGGGCAAGTACGTCATCCCCGGTGGCATCGACGTGCACACGCACATGGAGTTGCCCTTCGGCGGCACGTTCGCGAGCGACACTTTCGAGACCGGAAGCAACGCAGCCGCGTGGGGTGGTACGACGACGATCATCGACATGGCTGTGCAGCGCTACGGCGAAGACGTGCACCAAGGTTTGGCCG
>JANWKM010000145.1 GCA_025451395.1 Ilumatobacteraceae bacterium | reverse complement strand
GCCATCGGTGTCGAGCCGGGGTTCAGCGATGTCGCGGCTCGCTACGCCTCCGATCACCTCTTCTCCCGTATCGACGAAATCGGCGTGCGTGACGGAGCTGACCTGCTCATCGAAGGGGAGATATTTGCTCCGACCTTCAGCATTTGGACGACGATCGAGGAGTGCCTGAACCCGCCCGTCATCTACGAACGCGAACGCGGTTGGTTCACCACTGCGCCGTTCAGCGAGCCCGAGACCTTCGATTTCCCAGAGGGCATCGGACCACTCGGCTGCGTCAACGTCGAGCACGAGGAGGTGGTGTTGATGCCGCGCTGGCTCGACGTCGGCCGAGTCACGTTCAAGTACGGATTGGGGGACGAGTTCATCGACGTGCTCAAAACGCTGCACAAACTTGGTCTCGACAGCACCAAACCGGTGACGGTGCGCGGCCAGCAGGTTTCGCCACGCGATCTGGTGGCGGCGGCGCTGCCCAACCCGGCCGAGCTTGGCGACCATATGCGCGGGCGTACCTGCGCCGGCTCGCTGGTCACCGGTCTTGGGCTCGACGGCAAGCCGCGCTCCACCTACCTCTACCAAGTTGTCGACAACGCGTGGACGATGCACGAGTACGGACACCAGGCGGTGGTGTGGCAGACCGCCGTGCACCCAGTGATCGCGTTGGAGATGCTCGCCACCGGCGAGTGGAAAGGCCAGGGCGTCAAGGGACCCGAGGCGTTTCGCGCCGATCCATTTCTGGAACTGCTCAACGAGCACGGCGCGCCGTGGGCGATGCAGGATCGCCCGGTGTGACGCGATTGAAGAAGGCGCACGTCGAGGCGTTGTTACGCGACTACGACAGCGACCCGATCGGCGCGCTCACAGTGGCGTTGCGCGTCGCGCTCGACAGACCAGGTGACGACTGGCATGCGTTGTTGGCTGCCGCGCCGTTGCCAACGACCCGCCGGGAACGGTTGCGTGCACTCGAGCAGACAGCGCTCGACGAGCTGGCGGCCGAGTTGAACGAAGCGCGCGACTTCTTGGCTTAGATAGCGCCGACGACAGGTTGCGCGAGCACGACTCGCCGATCGAAGCCGGGTTCGGTCGGCAGAAAACCGTTGCGGTCTGGCCACAGCAACTGCACCGCGTCGAACTCTGCGCCGCGTCGCCAGGCGACTGCAGTCTTGAGCAGTTGGCGGACGACATCAGGCGCGATTGGGGCGAACACGCAGCGCAGTTCACCGTCGAAGAAACCGGTCAGCTCGACGCCGAGTGGGATTTCGGTGCCTCCGCGCAACAGGTCGGCGATCATGTCAAACAGTCCGCGAGCCGCCGACGGCGTCAGTCCGAACAGCACGACCTCCGGAAATCCGAACGCCTCCGGATACCCGATCGTGTACACATAACCGGCGAATGGCGGATCGACGTCGTGATTCGCTGCCACGGGTTCCATCGCCCAACCGTGGGTCTCCACCATCCACTCGATCTTCTCAGCGTGAGGAATGTGGAAGTCGGGCAGCGGAATATCAGTCATATGGAATGAACGCCTCACTGCTCAGTTCGAACGCGTGCTGCGTGTGGCGTGACGCCATCGCCGCGAACATCGCTTCACTGCGCTCGTTGCCACCGACGATTTGGGAAGCGACGACCGTCATGATGATTCCCGCGTAGGCATCGCGGCAATAGTGGTCCCAGAACTCGGCATCGTTCACAAACTTCACGTTGTACTGAGCGAGCGCACCGAGATACTCGTACACGATGTCGCGTTCGATCTCGCGTCGCACTTCCGACAGCGGTCCGGCGCCCATGAAGTAACTCACGTCGCCACTCGCCTGGCCGTGACCAGGCGTCTGCCAATCCAAAGCTGCCACCGGGTCTCCCCCGCGTTCTGTTGCGTACATCAGGTTGTCCAGCCGGTAGTCGCCGTGGGTGACCGTGGCTGGCATCGTTCGACCCTCCACCCAGTCGGGGATCCGTTCCCCGAAACGCTTGATCAGCGTCACGCCTTCGGTGTCGAGGTAGCGGCTGAACTTGGCGAGAAACCCGGGCAGGAACATGTTCCAGATCATTTGCAATTGCGGGCTGTCGTCTGGTGCGCGGCGCGAGAGGAACTCGTATTCGGCGAGCGACGGATCACCCCAGCGCGGTCCATGCAGGTGAGCAAGTTCCAGCACCGACAGGCGGGCGACATGCGCGTCGCAGCCCGCGATCTGATCGCCCTGCTCGGCGGGCGCAAGGTCCTCCAACAGCAGCACGAAATCGCCATCGTCGGCGTTCCAATCGCCGTGGAAGCAGCGTGGAACACGGATGTTTACCGTCGGCGCGACCTCCGCATAGAACTTCACCTCACGCTCGTAGTTGCGCAGCGCGACGCCCGTAGCCCGGCTGGTGGGGTCGGGCGAGGGCAACTTCGCGACCACGGTCGCCGGCACGTCGGGGTTATCCGAAGCCAGCGAAAGCCGCAGATTCATGCCCACCAGGCCGTCGCCCACGCGGGATGAGTCGGTCAGTTGAACGTTGGCGCCGAACACCGAACTCAGCCAGGCGGAGGTGATTTCTTCCGGAGCCATCGGCGCCCGACCGTACCCCCAAACCCGCATGAAATGGGCCTTTCCGGGCCACCCAGGCGCTTATTAAGCTTTCTAGGTGGTCGGCCGATTACGCATCGTGAAGATTTTTGCCCAATCGTGTCAGAGATCGACCCTCGGCGGTCGTCTAACTACACAATGATCATGCAGACTGCCATTCAAGCACCGAGGAAAGAACCGACCACGGTGCTGCGACTCGTCTCCGACAACACGCGCTCGGGCTCCGCCCGCTCCGAGATCGTGGCGTTGTACGAGGACGAGTTCCACGGCATGGCGCGCCTCGGCTACCTGTTGTGCGGCAACACGCAGCAAGCCGACGACCTCGCCCACGACGCCTTCGTGAAGCTGTACGAGCATTGGGATCGCGTGAACGACCCGGCCAAGCGTCGGGCGTACCTGCGAACCATTCTGGTGAACCTCGCCCACAGCGCCCACCGGCGCGACTCAACGGTCCGCCGCCACGCAGGCGCGCCGATGCTCGCTGAGGGCGGGGCCACCACATCTGCCGAGGACGAGGCCATGTGGCGTTCGGCTCGGCCGGAGGTGCTCGCGGCACTCGGCACGTTGTCGGTGCGTCAACGCACCGCGGTAGTGCTGCGCCATTGGCTCGGCATGACTGAAGGCGAAATCGCAGATTCGATGAGCTGTTCTGTGGGTTCGGTACGCACCCACATCAATCGCGGGCACCAAAACCTGGCATTGCGCCTTGGAGGTACTCGATGAACGAACACACATCTCACCTTGGCCGGTTGTTCGATGAAGCGACCGCCCACTACAACCCACAACCCGACGTTGCGCGACTCGAACAGATGCTGGTGGTACGCCACCGTCGTCGCGCGGGAATGGTGATCTGGAGCGCGGCCGCGTGCTTCGCACTCATCGGTGGGACCGCGTTCGCGTTCAATCAGCAGACTAATAACGAGCTTCGCTTGGCGCCCTCTCAGGAGGGATACGACGACCACTCGGAATCGACAGTCGTGAAGTCGACCGAGCATCGGCCCGACACAACGCCTCCTGATGGCGGCCACGAGCCGATAGACAAGACGACCTTGCCGACCGAGCCGAAGCCGACCGAGCCGTCGACTACGGAGAAGAAGAAAGAGACTCCGCACAACACGGAGCCCAAGACCACCGAGCCGCACAACACCGAGCCGCCCAGCACCGAGCCTCATGATGGTGACGGCGAGCCGACCACCACCGAGGGCGAACACCACTACGAGTGGAGCGTTCACCAGTTGAAGGGTTCCACCGACGCTGAGCCGGTGACCGAGGTGTTCTGGGGCACGGCCAATCCCGGCGACAAGATCTACATCCAATCCTCATACGGATACACGTTTGTGTTCGCCAATGATGAAGGCCAGTGGGAAGCGCACATCACCTTCGAAGGTGCGCCGGTTGGCGTCGCCTTCCCGATCTACGTGCAGGCGCCGAACCACGACGCGCAATTCTGGTTCACCTACTACGGCTGACCATCCGAGGGTTTGCTCCCGTCCGAGGGTTTTATCCCCGCCGGCGGGGAGGAAACCCTCCGATGCGCGGCGCGCGGGAGGACACCCTCGGACCAGGACCCGGCCGCTACCGTCGGCGGGCGTGTACTCGTTCCTGCTGAAGCCGAAGTGGATTGGGTTTCATCTGCTTTGCATCGCGTTGATCGTGGTGATGATCAACCTTGCGTTCTGGCAACTGCGGCGACTCGATGAACGCCAGTCGTTGAACGAACGTGTCGCGTCGAACAGTTCGGCTGCGATTGTGCCTCTCGCCGATGTGTCACTCGCCGATCCGGGCGCAGTGGAGTATCGCCGAGTTGAAGTCACAGGTATTTACGTCGGCGCGCAGTTCGAGGTCGTCAATCTCTCACAGTCCGGCACGACTGGTAGCGATCCGGTGAACAAGCTTCTGCTCGGCGACGGCAGGATTGTCATTGTCAATCGCGGATTTCTCCCCTTCGACGCGAATATCACGGCGCCACCTACCGGCGAGGTCCACATTGTCGGAAGGCTGCGCCAGGGCCGATCCGGAGGCACCGATCAGCGCGCCGATGACGACACGCCCGCGGTCGTTGAAATCCGACGCATCGATCTCGGCGAGATCGCAGAGCAATTCAACGAGCGGGTGTTACCGATGTACGTCGAGCTGCTCGAGTCCACCCCCGCCGACTCGCCGGCACTGCGACCGGTGCCGTTACCGGAGGCAAGTAACGGCCCGCATCTCAGTTACACGATTCAGTGGTTCATCTTCAGCGCGTGCGTCGCCATCGGCTGGGTGTTCGCGGTGCGCAAGACCGCTCGCAAACTTGCCGTTAGCTGATCATCGCCGCGACGCGTTCGGCGATCATTACGACCGGCAAATACGGGTTGGCACGCGGCAGGTTCGGAATGACCGAAGCGTCGCACACGACCAACGACTCATAGCCGATCACGCGACAACGGGGGTCGACTACGGCCAGTGGGTCACTGGATGCACCCATGCGACACGAACCGGCGGCGTGGAAATAGTCGCCGACAGCGGCGCGCAACCCGTCGTCGGTGATCGAGACCTCGTTCGCCGTTGCCACCTTCGAGATGGCCTTACTCGTCGCGATCCGCGTTGCCTCGTGCGCGGCTGCGCGCAGCAGTTCGAGGTCACGTTGATCAGACAGTTTGTTGAACTCGACGATGGGGTCGATGGTCGGATCAGCCGCAGCAAGACGCACGGTCCCCCGCGAGTACACGCGCATCGCCCCGGCCATCAGGGCAGCTCCGTCGGCAGACTCGAATGGGATGATCTGGACATCGTGTCGATCGACGTGTGAACCGCGCGTCAGCACTGAAATCGGAAGCGTCGTGGGATCGACTTGGGCATGGCGCAACGTCATCGGAAGCGATATCGACGGATGATCGTGCAATCCCTGGCCGATTCCCTCACGATCGACCTCGCTGCGCAGCAACACCGCAGGCGTGTGCAGCGCGCCCGCACAGACCACAACCATGCCTGCATCGATGCTCTCTCCATCGGCGAGGCGGACGCCGACTGCGCGACGACCGTCGAGCAGCACGCGATCGACGAGCGAGTTCGACCGGACCTGCAGGGTGGCTCGGCTCACGCGCGTAAGGCGCGCGCGTTGCGCGCCGTCGACCGACGACAGCACGGCCGCGGCCAACGGACCGAGCTCGCGCTTTCGCGGCCGACGCATGGGTGGCGCGGCGCGGCGGAACCAAGGACGCACGTCGCGCCAACTCCAGCCCTCGCAGCCGTGCACCCGCTCCCAATAGTCGTAGTCGTCAGGTTCCCCGACAGTCGCGACCAGCGTGTTCCCCGACGACGATCCACCGGTACCTTCGCCACCGCCTGACTCGAGCAGTAGCACCG
>JANWKM010000144.1 GCA_025451395.1 Ilumatobacteraceae bacterium | reverse complement strand
CTGACGTTGGGCGACGATGTGATCGCCGGCGCTGCACAGCGCGAGCACGACGGTGCTGATTGCGCCCATGCCGCTGGCAAACGCGAGCGACGATTCGGCTCCCTCGAGCGCGGCCATCGCATCCTCGAACGAGGCGACCGTCGGGTTGGCATAGCGACCGTAGAACTCGCCGGATCGCAGCCCGGTGGCCCGGCGGTTTGCATCCATGAGGTCGGCCGATTGCCACACGCTGCTCGCCCACAGCGCCGGCGCCAGTGCCCGTCCGCTATGGCCGCGCCCCGCCGTGATGGCGCGGGTTGCGGGCTGCTGCGCATCGTTCGGCATGTGGCACACGTTACGACATCGTTCTACGCTGAGACCATGACAAATCCCGACATCGGCGCGTTCTACGGCGCTGCCCGCAAGCGACTCACAGCACTGGTCAGCGAAGATGGTGTCGATCTTGAGCAAATGGTGCCGGCGACACCAGCGTGGCGAGTGCACGACGTGATCGCCCATTTGACCGGTGTCGCGACCGATGTGATCAACAGGAACACCGACGGTGCTCCTGGTCCGGCGTGGACTGGGGCGCAAGTCGCCCGTGGTCGCGACCGCACGCTGGCCGAGCTGCTCGCCGACTGGGAGAAGTTCGGTATGCAGTTTCAAGAGTTCCTGTCCAGCCCGACGGGTGCCCCGGCCGGGAACGCAGTGATGGACGTGCATTCGCACGAGTGCGATGTGCGCACCGCGCTAGGGATGACAACGGAGTTGCAGGCCGATTTTCTGGCGTGGTCGATGGGTCGAATTCGCGATGGCTTTCATAAGGCTGTGGCAGAGGCCGGGCTACCACCGGTCTCGATCAAGGTCAGAGAGGCCGAGTTGTTCCGCGCGCGTCTCGGTCGCCGCACCGCGGATGAAGTTTGTGCGTTTGAATGGTCGCTCGATCCGAAGCCGTACCTCGAAACGTTCTTCATCTTCGGGCCGGCCGAGCATTCAATTGGCGAACGCCTGTGATCGGAAAGCTCGACGAGGTGGTGATCGATTGTCACGATCCCGCGCGCCTCGCCGAGTTTTGGCAGCACGTGCTCGGCGGCTACGTCGTCCGCCAGAGTCACGAATGGGTTGCGTTGCAGCCACCAAGTGGCATCGCAGTGTCGTTTCAACTTGTGCCTGAGGACAAGGCCGCGAAGAACCGAGTGCACCTCGATATCGATGTGATCGATCTCGATGCGGCTGCCGAAGCCGCGGTCGCCGTTGGTGGTCGTCGCATCGGCGAGGTCGTGTACGACGAGCACGGAGGCTTTCAGGTGATGGCCGACCCAGAGGACAACGAGTTCTGCTTCGTCAACGGACCGACCGCGATTACGGCTTAGTCGGTGATTGTTAGTCAGCGCGTGAACTGAGTCGACGCATCACGTTGGTCGTGACCTGTGCGACGAGTGGATCGTTGAGGCCGTACACCCAGTCGGTGGTGCCGATCGTGGCTACGGTGCCGCCTTCGTTTCCTGCCGGTTTGCATGTCAGCATCACCGCGTTGCCGTAGCGGGCACGGGCCAGTGAATCTCGATCGAGGTTGCCGTAGATGCGTTCGGCAATGAATTCGAGGTCGCATTGGTCGCCCAGTGCAGCGATCGACGCCGGATAGTCGCCCTCGCCGAGGTTCGACGACGGCGTGAATGCAACCACTTCCGTCTGCGATGGCGTGGCGTAGCCGGCGGGGAACGGCGCGGCGATCGGGAGTTGATGATCGTCGAATGCCAGTCGACAGCCAACGGTCTCGTAGCCGACGACACCATCGTCGCGACCGAGCAGATCGCCGTAGCGCAGACCGGTGCCCTCGAACATCCAATGCTCGTGTCGGTAGACGGTGAAGGCACCCGAGCCGCGAGGTGTCGCGAGACCGAAGCGGTTGTACAACCCGAAGGCAGAACCGGCGCCGAGAAATGTCCACTCCGGGCGCTTCACCACCGGGTCGCCGAACATGCCGCTCATCGTTCCTTCGGCGGTCGTGCCCATCACCGGGTCAACTTCGTATGCGCTGTACTTGTGGCACACCATCGCCCGACCGTCGTCCTCCAGTCGCACCTGCCAGAACATCGTGTTGCCGGAGAAGCTCGCGTAGTTACCTCCGTCGGCGACGTGCGTCTCGATGGCGTCGCGCTGCGCGGCCGACCAGTACTCGTCGTGTCCGGCACCGACGACGAGCGTGTAGCCCTGAAGCGCGGTGGGATCTTGTGCGAGGTCGCTCGACACCGCGTAGTGCAACTCGATGCCCGCATGCTCAGCCCACTCGACAAAGCGGCGCTCGTAGGTGTGCCAACCGGCCGAGCTCATGTAGCCGGGATAGCCGTGGTGCTTGCGGAACTTTTGGTAAACCGCGCCGTCAACATCCGGCTGCTCGCCGAAATGCACCGGCGGACTCTTGCGATCGTCGCGCTCAGTATGCGGGCGAACGAGCATGCCGCGGCCAAATGGCCGATCGAACGAGACGCGGTGACCACCGGTGTACAGACTGCGCCCGCCCCAGTTGTTGTAGGCGTTGTAGGTGTTGGTCGCAATCACAAGCAGCGCCGCGCCGTTGCGCTGCGCGACGGGAGCACGCACCACGAACATCGCATGCGCCGTTGCCCGATCAGTCGGGGCATCGTGAGCGCGCAACGTGATCAAGTATGTCCCGCTCGGCCAATCGGCCGCGACCGGAATACTCACGGCGACCGGCCAAGCGCACCCGTGCGAGTCGGCGTTGTCAGGCGTGTCGTGCTTGACGCCTGTCAATCCCGAATCCGACCAACACACATCGCCGCCCCAACGGCGAACGTCAATGTCGTGCTTGTTCGCGGAACACCACACATGTACGCCGACAACATCGCCGGGTAAATAACTCAGGCGATCGCAGTAAGCCTCGACCGCGTCGTAGTGGGTGACGTCGTCAGCCATCATGCGCACCGTAACGGATTGGCCGTGCCATCTAGCCGTTACGATCTGAGTCCTGATGCATCACTCGCAGATCGGGGAGAGTTCCGGCGGATGGATCACTATCGCGATCGTGCTCGCCGTGATCGCTGGGTTGACGTTCTTCGCGTTTCGCAAACCGGGCGGTAGCGGTGGCAAGCGCGGGTTCGGCCCGCTCGGTACCTTCGGTGGGGAAGGCGACGATGGCCTCGGACGGAAGTCGGGCTTTGGCCGGTGAGTTGACCAGTTAGCCGGAGTAGCAGCCGATCATTGACGAAGTGATGTTGATTGGTGCGAAGGTCGTGTCGACGCTGGCGATGAGTCCCTTCAATCGCAGAGTGCCTGATGTGGACCCGCAGGCTTCAGCGATGGGCTTCGCCGCGTCGAGAATGATCTCGCCGGTTCCAGCCACAGCGGTCACCGTGGTGACCGGGTACGACAAGGTGTCAAGCACGTCCGTGCAGAAGTTCCTCGCCAAGTTGTGTCCGGTCAAGATCTCTACATCGATCGCGGGATCGGGTAACACGATTGAAATTGTTGTCGGAGCATCGGCGGGCCGAGACCTAGCGTCGACTGTGATGGTGACCGCTACTTCACCGTTCTCTGATTCCGCCCAGAAGAAAGCGTCGCCGCATGCGCCGGACTTGGTCAAGATGATCGGCTCAGACTTCGCCGTGCGATTGTCGTCGTTGTCGCAGGATGCGAGTGACAGCGCAAGTAGCACGAGTAATGCTTGAGGGACCCGGAGCACAAGCATCACAGCGCCGACGGGTGGTCGGGTTGTTCAACTAGCGCGACGAGTTCGCTGGGGAAATATGTGTCCGGGGTGGTACGTAGTGCCTCCACCGTCCACCATCGGCGATCAACGATGGACTCTCGCTCGTCATCAGTCCATCGGCTGTCATCGACCTCGAAGTTCGGCACTCGAACAGCGAAGTATGTTTCGCGACTCAAGAACTTGTTGTGCTTGAAGGTGAACGTCTCCTCTCGAAAGTAGACCTCCCCGCCAACATCGTCAATCTTCAGGCCAGTGTCTTCCCACAGTTCTCGAACAGCGGCTTCGGCGATGGTCTCGCCTGACTCGACTCCGCCACCCGGTGGGAACCACCACGTCCCCGAGTCGGGACTCCCGGGATCGCAACCTCGGAACAGCAGCACCCGACCTTCGAGATCAACGACCAGCACCTTGGCCGAAACACGAACCTCCGCGTCGATCCCAGCCATCACGCGAACGCTAACTCTTGTGGCCAGGACACCCGTCGAAGTCACACGAATCCCACCTCCGCGGTGGATTACTTGTGACTTCGAGGCGTCTACCAGCCTCGGTCAGTCACGACAGGATTTTCGCGCAGTCGTGCAGTAAACCGTTCGACGAGATCGCGGTGTCGCTCTCGAATGTGCGCGCACCGTGCCGATCGGTGAACGTTCCGCCTGCCTCCTCGACCACGACCATGACCGCGGCAAGGTCATACGGCTGCAATCCGACGACATCGATCGCCAGATCGACTGCGCCTTCGGCCACCAGCATGTGCTGCCAGAAATCGCCGAAACCACGAGCGCGGTATGCCTGCTGCTGCAGTTGCACGAGCCGGTCGGTCATGCCCAGTGCGTCCCACCCCTTGTTGAACGAGATGCTGATCTGTGCTTCGCCCAGCTTTGACACGGTTGAGACCTGGCAGCGACGTCCGTCGGCGAAAGCGCCCAGACCACGCGCGGCCCACCACCGCCGATTGATCGCCGGCGCCGACACAACACCCACCAACACCCCGTGCTCCGCGTGTGTCAGCGCGATCAAAGTCGCCCAAATGGGGACGCCGCGCACAAAGTTGGTGGTGCCATCGATCGGATCGACGATCCATCGCCACGGACTGCTCAGGTCGCCGACCAATCCATGCTCCTCACCGAGTAGGCCGTGTGATCCCCGCTCGGCGAGAACTAAACCCGCGATTGCCGACTCGGCATCACGGTCGGCTTCCGTGACCTCTGTGTGGTTCGACTTCCAGTCGAGACTGAACGAGCGGTTCGTGTAGTGGGGCATCGTGATCGCGTCGGCCGCGTCGGCCAAGCGGTGGGCAAAGTCCAACTCGCCAGACGCATCGAATCCCGTGATCGTCACGCCGGGAGGCTATTCCGTGAGCGGACGTAGTACGACAGTGCCGTCGCCATAACACGCCACGCCCAGCCACCGGCCATCCGGCGACACCGCGACCTGATGCGGAAATGAGAATCCCCTCATATCGGGCAGACGGCGTAATTGATCGTTGCTCGTGTCGAACACCATCACACAATCATGGGATTGACTGACGGCGTACAGCCGGTCGTCGTACACACAGAGCCCGTCCAAAGCCGTGCCGGGCAGGTTGTACTCGGCGAGCGTTTCATACGTCTTGTTGTCCAAGTCGAATGCGAGCAAAGCAATCGAAGCACTCAGTTGCTCCAGAGGATAGAGCTCAATCAGGTCGCGTTGCAGCGTGACGGCCATTCGGTTGCGGCTCTTGAACGCGACGTCTTTTGGTGCTCGGCCGTCGAGGTCGATACTCCACAGCAAGCTGTCGTCGGATGTTGCAATGAAACGAATCCCCCGTGTTGCGGTGACCATGCAAGCTGCAATGACATCGTGACCTGGGACAAACTTGGACCCGTGGCAGAAACCGGTATCGGGGTTGTTCACCTCGAACGCGGCACTCCAACGCACTTGATGGCCGTCGATTTGGTAGAGCGACACCGACGATCTGTCGGAATTCGAAGCCAGAATGCGACCGTGGCCGCCGTAGTCCATTAACTCGCTGCACAACTCTCCGGACCCGTCGCGTGTAGCTGTTTCCGCGACGATCTGTGCTTCGTGCAGGTCGGGATCAAACGCGATTGTGTACAAACGGCGGCCAAGCAGACTGGCGCACACCAACGTCGTCGAATCGATGAATGCAACACCAGTCGTGTGGGCCCATCGCGAACGATAGCCAGCGAAGAACGGATGCAGATTCTCCGAGTGGTTGATCGTCGGAAGCTGCACCACGACGTCGTTCGCTCGTTGGCGAGTGACCTCCTCGGGTTCCAAGATGGACTCGTACGTGCTGGCGAGTGCTCGTGTGAGATTCGCTGCCCCAAAGCGCGCTACCGCGACCTCGCGCCCCGCGGCACCCATCTTGCGACGCAGCTCGGGGTCTAGGCACAGTCGTTCGACAGCTTCGGCGAGTGCTTCGGTGTCGTCGAACCCAACGAGCAGTCCGGTGCGACGATGGTCCACCAGAAAAGGAATCGCTCCTCGGTTGTAGGCAACGATCGGCAACCCGGCAGCCATGCCTTCGAGCACGGTGCGTGCGAAGGTCTCGCGACAACGGCTGACGTTGACCACGATGTCGGCTTGTGCGAGTGCCTCGCCGGGGGTTGGGGCGTATCCAGCCAGAGTGAGATTGTCGGGGATGTCGATGCCGTCGAGGCTCGCGGCCGCGGTCGCTGCCGGACCGATGATGACGAATCGTGCGTCCACGCGATCGCGCAACGTCGTCGCCAGGAGCGCGAAATCGCGGACCCCTTTCTTCAACGATGCGTCGCCGATCAATGCAACAGTGGGACGCTCCATTTTTGCGACCGCTATGGGGAAGTGGTCGACGTCAACGATGTTGGGCACAACGGCGGTGCGAGCGGGTATGTCGAAAGCGTCGGTGGTCACGCTCGAGTTGCCGATGACGTATGTGGCGTCCGCGCGTACGTTGGCGACGATCTCGTCCGCTGTTGCGCCCATTGCCGCGCACATGGCCGAGTCACCGAACGGAATTTCATGGGCATGTACCACGGCCGCGACGCCCCGACGGCGAGCCGCCAACACTGGTTCACGAGGCATGATCGTGTTGACGTGCACCGCCTGAATGGAGTGTTGATCGATGAGGCGGCACCAATGATCGATCAGTTCATCGTTGGGTGCTTCGTTCGGCCGGCGCGGGGGAACCGGCATGATATGGATCGTGCGACAGCGTGCGCGCAAATCGTCGATATACCCCTCGTTGACTTGTGTCGGGACGGTGACGACGACGTCGTATCCAAGCGTTGCGAAGCCATCGAGTAGTTCCAGCAGGCTGCGTTCGGCACCGAACAACTCTGTGCCAGCGGCGTGCCCAACGACGAGAATGCGCCCGCCGTCCGTGCGCACACGATGGCCAGGGATTTCTTTTGCGATTGCCGCCGCCGCCATGTCGATTCGGGTCCTGATGGCCGTCATCGTTCGCCCGGATTGGTCGTCAGGATCGTCCCAGGTCGGCCCTGGCAAACGCCCTTCGTCGAGACCGCTCGTGAGATAGTGATCCAACGCGTCCATGCCAGCGGCCGCCACGACGGGATAGGCGGAGAGATACCAGACGCTGTCGAAGCCCGGCACTCGTCTTGGGGCGGGCAATCGTCCCTCGCTCTGTCCACTCGCCAGGTAGTGCTCGAGAGGATCGATGCCGGCCGCGGCAACGTCGGGATTAGTTGCCAAATACCAGGCGGCGTCGAACGTGATCAATCGAGTTCGCTTGTTGACCGCGCGGCGGCAGCGATGCCATCTGCGTCGAGACCCAGCTGCGCAAGTATCCGGTCGGCGGAACCCTGCGGGATGAACTTCGCGGGCAACCCGAGTATTTTCACGCACACACCGGTGTCGATGGCGTGCACCTGATCGGCGATCGTCATGCCGATGCCACCGTCGCGAACGCCGTCCTCCACGGTGACGACCGCTCGGTGGCGTGCAGCGTCGGCGATCATCTGCGGGTCGAGCGGCGCGCATGAACGTGCATCCCACACCGTGGCTTGCCCGCCGCTCGTCGCCAGCGCGTCGGCGGCCTTGGCCGCGTCGGTCACCATCCTGCCGATGGCAACGATGCACACCGAGCCGTCGCCCTCACGCACTCGGCGCGCGTGCAGTCCGGCGCCGACTTCGTGTTCGCCGGCGGCGTGGTGTGCGGCACCGCGCGGCCAGCGGATGGCAACCGGCCCATCGTCGGCGAGGCCGATGGCGTCGTGCAACATCGATTGCAACTCTTCGGCACTCGATGGTGCGAGCACGCGCATGCCGGGAACTCGAGCGAGCAACGCCATGTCGTAAACGCCGTGATGGCTCGCGCCATCGGGCCCGGTGATGCCGGCGCGATCGAGACAGAACACGACCGGCAGGCGGTGCATGGCGACGTCGTACACGACCTGATCCCAGGCGCGGTTCAAGAACGTCGAGTAGATCGCAACCACTGGGCGGAGTCCGGCCATCGCCATCCCTGCCGCACCGGTGACAGCGTGCTGCTCGGCAATACCGACGTCGAAGAATCGATCGGGGAAACGCGCCTGAAACGGCAACAACCCGGTTGGGCCGGGCATCGCCGCGGTGATCGCGACAACACGCGCATCGGCTTCCGCTTCCTTGATGATCGCCTCCGCGAACGCTTGCGTGTAGCCGGTGACGACTGCGAGCGGTGGACCGATCGCAGGATCAAAAACGGGCGCGTCGTGCAGATGCTTTTCGTCGTCGTCCTCGGCAGGAGGGTAGCCACGACCTTTCTGCGTGAGGACGTGCACCACGATCGGTCCTTCTGCAGACAACTCGATTGCATTTTGAAACGTCCGCTCGAGCTGCTCGATGTTGTGGCCGTCGACGGGGCCGACGTAGCGCACACCAAGTGCCTCGAAGAACGACGGTGGTTGCAAGAATTCGCGCACGGCTGCCTTGACGGCATCGACGCTCTTCTCGGCTTGCGGTCCGACGTAGGGCAGGTCGCGCAGGAACTGTTCGAGCTTGCGTTGCCGTCGCACGTATACCGGGTTCAGTCGAATCTTGGTCAGGCTGCTAGACAGCTTGCCAGCGATGCGCTCCGGCAGGCGGGGGTGATCGTCGATCGCCTGCTGTCGTTCGGCAGGACCGGCCGTCAGGTTGCTGATCGTCGCCGAGTAGCTGCGACCATTGTCGTTGAGCACGATGATGACGCGCTTCTTGCCGTGGCCGATGTTGTTCAACGCTTCGTAGGCCATGCCACCAGTCATGCTGCCGTCGCCGATGACAGCGACGATGTGACGGTGCTCGTTCACGCCCGCGTCGCGCGCAACCGCGAAGCCATAGGCGTACGACAGCACCGTCGACGCGTGGCTGTTCTCGATG
>JANWKM010000143.1 GCA_025451395.1 Ilumatobacteraceae bacterium | reverse complement strand
GCTGCCGCGCAGGATGCCGCACCACCACCGCCCCTTTGCCTAACGCTGCTTCTTGCGCTTGCCCTTGGGCTTGTGGGCGGTGACCTCGATCTCGATCTTCATCGCCGGCGTCAAGAGGTCGACCACTGTCAGCGTTGCTGCCGGAAGTGCGTCAGCGAAGTACTCGCGCAGCAGCGGCCAGCACGGTTCGAAGTCGGCGCGGTTGGGCACCATATAGCGCACACGCACGACGTCGTCGGCGCACGACCCGGCACGAACAAGAGCGTCGTCGACGTTTGCCAAGGTCTGCCGACACTGCTCGACCACGTCGTCGCTAATTGTCATCGTCGCATAGTCGTAACCGGTCGTTCCCGAAACGAACACCCATCGTTTGTCCACGACCGCTCGGGAAAACCCGATATCACGCTCGAATGTGCTGCCCTGAGAGATCCGCTTTCGGCCCATGCGCCAGTATCCCCTCCAACGGTTACACGGCGCAATGAACGAGAGGTGAACACTCGGTAACGTTGCCCACCGTGACAACGACCGGCACTTCAACGGCCGCAGCGCCAACTTTCGTTGCACCACCGGCAAGATTCTCGCTGCACGACGTCGTTCCGACCGACAGATTGCGACGCGTTCGGCTGAGCCTGATGTTCCTCTACCTCGGCACTTACGTGTGGTGGTTGCGAACAAAGGGCCTGCCAGTCGACCGCATCTCAGTGGCGATCAGCGTCGGCATCTTCTTGGTCTGCGCGTTCGTGGGCAAGAGTTGGCGTACCTGGGGCGTGCTGGTGCTGGACTGTGTCGCGTACTGCTTGATGTGGGTGGCGTACGAGAAAACTCGTGGCACAGCCGACACCGGAATCGACGTGTTCGGGTTATTCCACCTCAACTTCCCGTTGCAGGTGGAGGCTGTGCGCAACATCGACCGGGCGATGTTCTTCGGTCACGACCCGAATGTGGTGCTGCAAGACCACTTCTTGGAGCACAGCGTTCGCTGGTACGACGTTGTGGCCTCGGTGACCTACATGACGCACTTCGTCGTCCCGATCATCGTGATGGGTGCACTGTGGGCCACGAGCCATCGCCAATGGGCACGGTTCATGAAACGATTCGCGACACTCCTGGGCGTTGGTTGCCTGATGTTCATCACGATGCCCACCATCCCTCCGTGGATGGCTGGCGATCGCAAGCGGCCGTACCACCTCTTCCACCCTCTCTCGCGCAATGCGGGTCGCGGTTTCCGCCACCTTGGGTTTAAGAGTTTCGTCAACGACTACAACATCCAACTCAGCAACGGAAACTCAGTTGCGGCGATGCCGTCGCTGCATGCCTCCTTCGCATTGATCGTGCCCGCGTTCTTTCTGCCGTGGATCAAACCGAAATGGTTGAAAGCAGTCGTGCTCGTCTTCCCAGTGATCATGCTCGCGTCACTCGTCTACCTCGGCGAGCATTGGGTGATCGATGGCTTGGTCGGTTGGGCACTCACCGGCGGAGCGTTCTGGTTCTGGCACTGGCGCGAGCGACAGGTGCGCGTCAAGCGCGCAGACCTGGCACGTGCTGCCTTGTCGTTGAACAAACCGGCTTTGGACCTAGCGTCATGAATCCACCACAGGTCTTGATCGAGCGCACTGCCGTCGAGGCGCTGTGCGATCCTGCCAGCGAGTATCACCAACGCGTCACCGATGCGTACCTTGCGCTGTTGGACGAGTTCGAGGACGATCACCTGCTGCTCGTTGCAGTGGGAGACCACCTCCGTCCCCATCGCGAGTGGCACAAGTTCGTTCGCCGCGGACCGTTGGCCCCGATCGACACGCTGTACGTCGGCCACCAGCATCGTCGAGTTGCACGTCGCATGACGACAGCTCCCGATTTCGACACCGCTCTCACACTCGTGATGTGCCAACGGCACAAGGTCGCGCGAATGTTGACGCTCGACTCGTACTTCGCGAAGTCCGATCTCGACGTGAATGTCGTAGGTGATGACGATGGCGCTGGACTCTGAAGACGAGGAAGAAGCCGAGTTCGACGAGTTCCATCTCGACGCCATCGCCGATGCCGAACCGTACCCATACTGGTATGACGATGCCGACGAGCCGGACAGCAACCCAACGCTGGTGCGCACCGAGAGCTGCGACCTGTGCGTGATCGGTGGCGGCTACAACGGATTGTGGACGGCGATCATCGCCAAGGAACGAGATCCGAGCCGCGACGTCGTACTGATCGAGGCGCACGAGGTGGGCTCGGCAGCCAGTGGACGTAACGGTGGGTTCATGGAGAGCAGCCTCACGCATGGCGTCGCGAACGGGCAGGAACGATTTCCCAACGAGTTACCGCTGCTCGAAGAACTTGGCCTGAACAACCTGAACGAGATCGAAGCGGCAATCCAGCGCTACGAGATCGATTGCGACTACGAACGCACCGGTGTCATCGACATCGCGAGCACATCGCACGCGCCGAGCTACCTCGATGAACTGCGCGACGACTACACGCAGTTGCGAGCACTCGGCCAAAAGGTCGAGTGGCTCGATCAGGCAGCGATGCAAGCGCAGGTGAACTCACCGACCTACACAGGCGGATTATTCCGCAAGGATCGTGCAGCGCTTGTCGATCCCGCGCGGCTGGTGTGGGGCTTGAAGCGCGCGGCAATGTCGCTCGGCGTGCGCATCTACGAGGACAGCAAGGCGACGGCCATCGAGAAGGACGGCGTCGGCGTGCTGGTGACGACGCCGCTCGGCGGAGTGCGCGCCGGCAAGGTAGCAATCGCCATCGGAGCCTCGAAGCCATTGCTGAAGCGCGTCGGCCATTACATCGCACCCATCTACGACTACTGCTTGGTCACCGAACCACTCAGCAACGCACAACTCGCCGAACTTGGCTGGAAAGGTCGCCAAGGCCTCGGCGACATCAGCAACCAGTTCCACTACTACCGACTGACAGCCGACAACCGCATCCTGTGGGGCGGCTATGACGCCGTCTACTTTTGGCGCGGCAAGATGAACGTTGAGTTGGAGAGCCGCCCTGAAACGTGGGCGAAACTCAGCAAACACTTCTTCGACACGTTCCCGCAGCTCGAGGGATTGAAGTTCACGCACACATGGGGAGGCGTGATCGACACGTGCAGCCGCTTCTGTGTCTTCTGGGGGCGAGGTATGCAAGGACGCGTCGCGTATTCGGTCGGCTACACCGGTCTCGGCGTTGGGGCAACGCGGTTCGGTGCCGAAGTCATGCTCGACATGCTCGATGGCAAACGCTCGCGTGCCACGCAGACCGAATTCGTGCAGTCAAAGCCAGTGCCGTTCCCACCGGAGCCGTTTCGCTTCCTCGGCATCCACGCCACGCGATACTCACTCGGCCGCGAAGACAAGACGGGCAAGCGCAACCTCTGGCTACGCACCCTTGATCGTTTCGGCTTGGGCTTCGACAGCTAATGAAGGGCTGTGCCGTTGCTCTGGCGGTCGTTGTGCTCGGGGCGGCGTGCACCTCGGCGCCGCCATCCCGTGGTGCTCCCGTTCAAACAGATCTGTTGATGGACGGAATGTCGGACGACGCGACCGACGAGATCGCCGACGATGTCCTCACATATCAGGAGTATCGCGACGCGTTCGAGCGATTTCGGGAATGCATCGTTGAGAGTGGCGAAACCCTGACCGGGGTGTACTTCGACTCTCTATCGGGCATGGTCAACTACTCCGTGAGCACGGGTGATGACATCTGCTACGACCGCGAGTTTTACGCGGCGGACGCCTCGTGGCAGCTCAACCCTGATCGACCACGGAGCAGGGAGGAGCTCAATCAGATGGCTCTGCTTAGGGCATGCATTTCCGATATTGGTGTGGAACCAGTCGACGCCAAGACTCAACACGAGTTGTACCGACAGATCATGGACCTTGGCGTAAATCCGACCGATTGCCTGTTCCCGCCAACCACGTCCGTGAGTGTCGCAAACGATTAGTGGCGTGTGCTGTCACGCGGATCGATGAGCGGCGGCGTCTTAGGATTGAATGTCTGGGATCGACGACGCCCCAACGACCGCCACGGAAACCTTGTGGCGTCAACACGCTGACGAGTTACTGCGATTCGCGACCGTCCTGGTCGGCCCGTCCGACGCGAGCGACATCGTCGCCGATGCATTCCTGCGCTGTGCCCCAGCCCTAGCTATTCCCGGCATCGACAATCAGCGGGCCTATCTCTTCAGAGCAGTGAGCAATCGAGCGTTGGATCTTCGAAGAGCGCGTCAACGCCGATGGGCAAGAGACCTCGCAGCGATACTTCCCGCGAGCTCCGCAATTTCTGACCCGCTCGTTGACGTGCGGCGTGCGGTTGCTCAGCTGAGCGTCGCCCAACGGGCCGTCGTCTACCTCGTCTATTGGGAAGACAACACCGAACGATCGGCGGCCGACATCCTGCAGATTTCCGCGGGCACCGTCCGTCGACATCTCACGCGCGCTCGCAATCACCTCCGAAAGGCACTCCGATGAACGTTCAACTCGACGACGCCGTACGTACCGCGCTCCGCGACATCATCGCCACCGCGCCAAGCGCCGATAGGCGTCCCACCCCGGTAGACCTTGTCGACGAGATCGGCGATCGACCTCGTCGTGGCGTGTACCTACTAGTCGCGGCGACTCTCGTCGTTGTCGTCGGCATCGCCGGAATCTTGTCGATCGACTCCAAACGATCCGGACCTGACTCAACCGGTGGTGGTCGTCCAGACGGTGAAATCACTGACCCACGCGCGATTGACTTTTCCCCCTGGCTCGCCGGCGCACCCGCGTGGCCCGGCTTTCAACCGGAGTATCTCGTGTTTGACATCGCGGCCCTGGACGGGTGGACCAAACTCGACGAACAGGGTTGGCATCGATTTGGCGACGGCAATAGCTACGTCTGGGCTACCAACGTGAACGATTCTGAAGGCCACGCGTTTCACCTTGTGATTTCAGACAGCGTTCGCCATCCCCATGTCGTCACCGGCGACGCCGTCGATATCAACGGCGCGACCGGCATCGCGACTGATAGTGAGTTGTCGTGGCCACTCGACGGGACCCACATCGCCACAGTCACTGAGCTCGGAACAGCCGACGCCGCGCGAGCG
>JANWKM010000142.1 GCA_025451395.1 Ilumatobacteraceae bacterium | reverse complement strand
TGCTCACTCCTGAACGAATGGCCGAGGCGTACGTCAAGGCCGGTTGTCAGCGACTGATCGTGCACGTCGAGGCGTGCACACACCTGCACCGAACGCTCGCGCACATCACGTCGCTCG
Source organism: Ilumatobacteraceae bacterium (assembly GCA_025451395.1). Taxonomy (GTDB): domain Bacteria; phylum Actinomycetota; class Acidimicrobiia; order Acidimicrobiales; family Ilumatobacteraceae; genus UBA668. The sequence goes on along the minus strand of JANWKM010000142.1, from coordinate 6,109 downwards.
GCGCCACGGCAGGTGTGGCTCTCAACCCGGCCACTCCGGCGAGCGAGGTCGCGCATGTTCTCGACCTCGTGGATCTTGTGCTGGTGATGACCGTCAACCCGGGTTTCGGCGGCCAGAAGTACATCGCCACGATGGAAGCAAAGATCAGCAAGGTTCGTGCAATGCTCGACGCGGCGGGCCGCAATGACGTCGACGTCGAGGTCGATGGCGGCATCGGACCAGACACGATTGCTGGCGCGGTGGCGGCTGGCGCGAACGTGCTGGTGTCAGGCAGTGCGCTCTATCGCGACAAGAAGGGTCTGGCCCATGCCGTTGCCGACCTGCGAGCGCGGGCCGAGGCGGCTGCCCGCTGAACCGGCGCACACCCACTCCGTAGAGTGCTCCCGATGCCAATCCAGCGACTGACCACCCCTTATGGGGGCCCGTCGCTGCGCGCTCTACGCACGGCCATCGACCGCGTTCAGGCGGGCGATCCTCTGGCGGCTGTGACGGTGCTCGTGCATTCCAACGCAGTTGGGGTCTCGGCACGCCGCTGGCTCGCTGCGAACGGCGGTATTGCGGCCGCACAGTTCCTCACATCGTTCCGCTTCGCCGAACTGCTCGGCGGCGCTGCGCTCGCCAGCGCCGGCAAGCGTCCCGTCAGCACGCCCGTTGTCGATGTCGCGGTGCGCCAGATACTCGCCGGTTCCGCGGGCGTGTTCCAGCCGATCGCGCAACATCAGGCAACGATCACCGCCGTCCGCAACACCTACAAGGAACTGCGCCATCTGACCGCGGCGGCGATCACGCGTCTGGCCACTACCGGGTCTGTGCGGGCTCGCGAAGTCGTCCGCTTGCACCGTGCCATCCAGAGTCGCCTCGCCGACGAGTGGTACGACGAGGCCGACCTGCTGCACGCCGCGTGCGCATCGGCCGCCGGCGCACCCCCGCGGACAATCCTGTTTCTTCCGCAGCGCTTGCGCGCGACAGAGTTGAAACTCGTCGATGCCCTTGCGGAGCAGGGCGACGTCGTCATTCTCGAGGGTACCCACGAACTGCCGGGTGAGATCCCCTTAGAAATTGTCGATGCCTCCGATGCCGACGAGGAAGCCCGCGAAGCAGTCCGTGTCGCCGTCGCTGCAGTGCACGACCGCGTCGCGCTGCATCGCATCGGCATCGTCTGGCCACGCAACGAGCCATACGCGCGACTGGTCGGTGAACACCTTCACGACGCTGGCATTGCATGGAACGGTCGTCCGGGCGTTGCGCTGCACGAGAGACTTGCCGCGCGACTGGTGCTCGATGTGTTGCAGCTCGACCGGCGAGGCATCCGACGCGCCGATCTGTTCGCGCTCCTCGCGAGCGTGCCGGCCCGGATGCGCGACGGAAAGCTGGTCCCGAGACAGCGGTGGGAACGAATTTCACGAGGTGCGGGATTAGCCGGCGACGCCGATTGGGCTACACGGCTGACGTCGTACGCTGCGCACCAGCGCGCACGCGACAACGAGGCGGAGGCGGCGGGTGCAGAACAGCTGCTCGCGTTCGTCGACGACCTGCGTGCGCAGCTCGGGGCGCCCGACGCGGTGCAGCCGTGGCAGCACTGGGCACGCGTCGCGCGCACGTTGCTGCATCGATGGCTCGGTGGCTACCGCGGTGAGCAATCGCTTCCTGATGAGGAGGCCGAAGCATTCAAAGCAGTGCAGGGTTCACTCGACCGGTTGGAACGGCTCGACGGCATCGCCGAACCTTGCACTCGGCTGGTCTTCGCCAGCACGCTCGACGCCGAACTCGAATCTGCACCGGGCAGAGTCGGCCGCATCGGCGTCGGCCTGCACGTCGGACCGCTGTCGTTCGCGGTGGGGCAACCATTCGACGTACTCGTCGTCGTCGGTGCCACCGAAGGTTTGTTGCCAGCTCCTCCGCCACCTGAAGCGCTGCTCGGCGATAGCGACCGGCGGCTGACCGACGGTGCGCTTGCACTGAACGCCGACAGCGCCGACGAACAGCGAGTGCAACTCTGGGCGGCCATCGCGGGAGCCGCCCGGGTCGTGCTGATCGCACCGCGCGGCGATATGCGCGCCACGGCGGTGCGCCAGCGATCGCGTTGGACGAGCGAACTGGCCGCGGAGCTACCTACAAGCTCGCGCACCGTGCCGTCATTCGCCGCCGGTCTCGCTGAGGCGTCGTTTCCAGCGACACAGTCGCAACACCGAATCCGCGCGCTGGTCCATGCCGGCCGTAGTGGAGCGAAGTTCGCCGACAACCTGCTGGTGCAGGCGATCCAGCCGTTGCGGGCAGGCTCAGCACTGCTCGCCGCTCGTGCGTCGCACGAGTTCACCGAGTACGACGGCAATCTTGCGGGGCTCCCGATCGAGGCCTTCGGCGATCGAGCCGTTTCACCAACGCGCCTCGAAGCGTGGGTCAGCTGTCCGCACGCATGGTTCATGCGCTACATCTTGAATCTCGAGCCGGTCGAACAGCCCGACGAGCAACTACAAATCACGCCGCGCGACCGCGGCACACTGGTGCACGCCGCACTCGACCAATTTCATCGGCGCGTGCTTGCGGGAGAACTACCCCAACCCACTCGCGATGGATGGACGCCAGCGCACCTCGCCGCGCTACTCGACGACTTCGAAACCGCGGCCACATCGATGGCCGAGCATGGCCTCGTCGGTCGCACTGCGTTTTGGCAAGCCGAGCAGAGCCGGCAGCGACACGAGCTAACGGAGTGGCTGCAACACGACAGTCGGCTTGTGGCGGAGCGTGGGGCACAACTGCTGGCGTCCGAGCATCGGTTTGGCGACGACGCTCCTGCGGCAATCACATTGCCCCACGGCACGGAACTACGACTTCGCGGCACCGTCGATCGCATCGACATCTGCTCCGATGGCGTGCTGGTCGTCACCGATCACAAGACGGGTGGTTCGTCGTCGTACAAGGAAGTCTCCGACGACGACCCGACTGCTGGCGGCAGCAAACTGCAACTCCCCGCTTACGGTGTTGCGGCACTCGCTCTCGCTGGTCAACCACCACGCTCCGAAGTACGAGCTGAATACGGCTTCCTGGGGACCGGCAAATACGAGCGCATTGGCGCCGTGCTGACACCGCAGGTGTGGGACCAAGTCGGAGTTGTGCTGCAACACATCTCAGAAGGAATTCAAAGCGGCCTCTTCATCGCACTTCCGGAGAAATCGCAGTTCCGCATCAGTGGCTACAACCCCTGCGAATACTGCGACCCCGATCACCTCGGCACTGCCGAGGTCTGGGCCGAATTCGATCGCAAGCAACGCGATCCACGCCTCGTCGCCGTGCTCGGAGCGACAGAGGGAGGTGAAGACGGTGACTGAGCAACTCGACCTGTTCGGCACAGCGCAATCCCCACCTGCACCACCCGACGCCTTCGACCGCACCCTTGTCGCCGAGAACCTCGATGTCACGCTGTTCGTCGAGGCGGGAGCGGGAAGCGGTAAAACGCAGGCGTTGGTGAGTCGCGTCGCCAATCTGGTGCTCGCTGGTGTCCCGATGGGTTCTATCGCGGCCATCACGTTCACCGAGAAGGCCGCGTCCGAACTTCGACATCGCGTAAGGGAGCGTCTCGAAGAGGTCGCAACGAGCGGCATCGACGCCGAGAAAATGCAACTCGCCACCGTCGCCGTCGCCGAACTCGACCTCGCGCCGGTCGGCACCTTGCATGCGTTCGCAAGACGCGTGCTGAACGAATTCCCGGTGGAAGCGCAATTGCCGCCGCGTTTCGATGTGCTCGACGAGGTACAGAGCGCCACCGCGTTTCACGAACGATTCACCGACTTCTTGCAGGCGTTGCTCGACGACACCGACTCTGTGCGACTCGTTGAACTCTGCCAGTACGACAAGTTCGGCATCGAGAAAGGCGTTCGGCGAATGGCCGACGACTTTCTGTCGAACTGGGATCTCGTCGAAGACCGCGTGTCGCCGACGTTGCCACCACGCTTCGACGACACGGCCGCACAACGCGACCTGGCAAAAGCCTGCGCGGCGGTAGCCGCGTTCAATGCCCCCGACGGCGACACACAGGAGAAAGTGATTGCCGCGTTTGGTCGTATCGCTCAGCAGTTGACCGCGCCGCTGCCATTCGGCGAATTGCTGCGGCTGCTCCAAGAAGTGACAAAGGTTCCGTATGCGGGGAAGGGTGCGACGGACAAGTGGACTCGGCTTCATCGTTCGGCGGATGTAGTACTGGCGTATCGCAGCGCAGTGGCGGGCGCGCAGGCCCATGCCAAGAACGCAATGGTGGGGTGCAACGAAGAGCGTCGATTGACCCTCGGTGCGTTGCTGCGCGAGTTCACGCTGCAATCCGTTCGTGACCGCGAGCAAGCGGGCGAGCTCGAGTTTCACGATCTGCTCGTGCTGGCACGCCGACTGGTGGCCAACGATGCCGACGTGCGTCGACAACTGCACCAGCGCTATACACGTCTACTGCTCGACGAATTCCAAGACACCGACCCGATCCAGTTGGAATTGGCGGTGCGCATTGCCGCCGCCCCCGAGCAACAGCCCGCCGACTGTCGCCTGCTGCACCCGCTCCCCGGTCGACTGACGGTCGTCGGTGATCCGAAACAAAGCATCTACCGCTTCCGACGCGCCGACATCGCACAATTCCTGCGGGCGAGCGATCAGATCGGCGCACAGCGAGCGACTCTCAGCGCCAACTTTCGCAGCGCATCACCGATCATCGACTGGGTCAACACGACGATGGGTCGGCTGATTCAGTTCAAACCCGACATCCAGCCCGGCTACGAGCCGCTCGCCGCCGCCCGGGAAGGCGGCCACAGCCACGGTTCTGTCACCGTGCTCGGTCCGCAACCGCATACCGATCTCGGACGCGCGGCGGCGGAAGCGCTTCGCGAACGCGAGGCCGCCGATGTGGCCAGCATCGTCGTGCAGGCACTCACCGATCGGTGGCCGGTGTGGCGACACGGCGAGTTGCACCCGTGTCGGCCCGGCGACATCGCCATCTTGTTGCCGTCACGACTGTCGCTGATCGCGCTGCAGGCCGCCCTGGCCGAGCGCGACGTTTCGTTCCGCGCCGAGAACAGTTCGTTGGTTTACGCCGCCGCCGAAGTGCGCGCCTTGATGTTGGCGTTGCGAGCCGCCGATGATCCGACCGACGAGCTGGCCATAGTTTCTGCGCTGCGCAGTCCATTGTTCGGTTGCAGCGACCGGCATCTCTATGAATGGAAGGTGACTCACAACCAGGCGTGGAACTGGTGGCAGCTGCCGACCGAGCTGTCCGACCATCCAGTGGCGGTCGCGCTTCGTTGTCTGGGCGACCTCGAAGCTCGCGTGCGCTACAGCACGCCATCACAACTCTTGTCGTGGTTAGTGCACGAACGTTGTGTGATGGAACTCGCGCTCGCCGGCCGCGATCATCGCGATGTCTGGCGTCGCGTGCGCTTTGTCATCGACCAGGCACGCGCGTGGAGCGAAGCCGGTGGCCACGGCGTGCGCCGATACTTATTGTGGACTCGCTTGCAGGGCGATGAGGGCCGCTTTGTCGCCGAGACCGTGCTGCCGGAGACCGATCACGATGCGGTACGCATCATGACCATCCATGCCGCGAAGGGTCTGCAGTTCCCGATCACGATCGTGTCGGGTCTCAGCGGCCGTCCGAACACCAGTCGCGGTCGACGCGTCGTCTGGCCCGAGTCGACATGGACTCTCTCCGATCCCGACGATCCGACTTATCAGCAGTTTCAACCAATCGACGAGCAAATGGACGAAGCAGAACGCCTACGTCTCCTCTACGTCGCGTGTACGCGGGCGATGGATCACCTAGTGGTGTCGCTGCATCGCACCGACAAGACCGACCGCACGTCTGCGGCGCTCGTCGCGGAAGCCGCCGAAGGTGCGGGTCATCGCGAGTTCTCGGGGCACGATGGCGCGCTCGTTGCGCCGGCACCCCCTCCGACCGAACTGGCGTGGGCCGACCAACAAGAGTGGTGGGACACGTGGCAAACCGACCTTGCCGCTGCCAGCAAGCCGGCGGCGATGCGTGCCACCGCGCGTGCCAGTGCGGGTGTCGCCTCTGACGCGAACGCCGACGATGGCTTGCGCAAGGACCCGATCGACCTCGACTTGCCGCCGTGGC
>JANWKM010000141.1 GCA_025451395.1 Ilumatobacteraceae bacterium | reverse complement strand
CACCACTCGCCTCGCCAGCGCGAGCGGCTACCGAATTCTCAGGTCAACCAGTCGCAGCTAGGGCCGAAAAGAAATTTTCAAATTTCTTTGGTTTGGGGTTGCATTCTGTCATACCTGAGAACTAGAGTTCTCTTTGCCACTTCCCCGGCATATCGTCACCGTCCTCGAACGGTGACCCGCAACCGAGTCGATGCGTGTGAGGGAGGTGATGGCACGTGCAACGTGACCAGTGGATAGAGCTATTCGATGTGGCCGTCGCGGCGGACGCATCGTCAACGGATCGCGCAGCTGTCGTCGCCGCCATAGGAGCTATCACTCTGGCCACGTCGTGGTGCGAGTCACAGCACCTCGCCTATGCGCAGGCGCTGAACGACATGGGCGCGGCCGCCGAGACTGTGATCGCGCAAACTTGCCGCTCGAACACCCGTGACGCCGAACGGGTGGTGCAGCGCGCCCGCACCGCGCAGGTCGCACCGCAATTCGCGGAAGCTCTCGCCTGCGGCCGTGTCGCTAGCGGTCATCTTGATCTGTTGACAAGCAGTCTGCGCCGTCTCGATGATGGGCAGCGAGCGACGCTGCTTGCCGACACCTACCGGCTGGTGACGATCGCTGCCAACAGCACGCCCGACGAGTTCGCTCGCACGTTGCGCACCGAAGAACGACGATTAGCGACCGATGACGGCATGTCACGACTAGAGCGCCAACGCGCCGCGGTACGGCTGTGCAGCCGTAGCGACCTCGACACCGGGATGAGCATCTTCACGCTCACCGTCGACCCGCTCACCGGTGTCAAGTTGCACAACAAGATCAACGCTGCCACCGAAGCCCTTTTCCACGACAAAACCCCCGACGGCTGCCCCAGTGATCCGCTCGACAAACAATCCTTCCTGCGCGCTCACGCGTTGTTGAACATCATCGAGGGCAAAGGCATCCGTCTCGGCAAAGCCGAGATCGTCGTCGTCGTCGACAGCACCACCCCCGACCCAGCAACAGGTGCGCCGATCGTCGATTGGGGCCTGCCCGTCGAGATCCCCCACCGCGTGCTGCTGGAACTGTTCGACGTCGCCGACGTTCACACGGTGGTCGTCCGCAACGGCGTGGTAATTCACGCGCCTGGCGAACTCAACCTCGGCCGCACAACGCGCCTGGCCAACCGCGCCCAACGCCGAGCACTACGCGCCATGTACGCCACCTGCGCGATCCCAGGCTGCGCCGCCCGCTTCGACCTGTGCAAAATCCACCACGTCAAATGGTGGCGTCGCTACGGACGAACCGATCTATGCAACCTGCTACCGATCTGCGTCAAACACCACACCCTCGTTCACCACGGCGGCTGGGACTTACACCTCGCCGACGACCGAACCCTCACCATCACACACCCCGACGGCACCACCATGACCACCGGCCCGCCCAAACGGAGCGCGGCGTGAGGTTTCAGCGGCCGTCTAGGCCGAACAAATCGAGCCACGGGACTCCGAGGGTTCGCGCAATCGCGAGCTGTCGGTCGCGGCGCGGCGTATGGCGCCCTGTTTCCCAGTGGCTGACTGCGCCGGCCGAGGTTCCGACTGCGTCAGCCAGATCCGGGATCGACAACCCGGCTGCGACTCGGCCGTCACGGATGCGCGCGCCTTGCTCTCGGTCGAAGTTTTGCACTGCCGTCACAACGGGCGACCCTAGGCCACTATGCGTAGATTTGCCGAAGTAACTGCGATATATGCGTGGTATTGACGAATTATTAATAGCGAAACTATTTAGATCTTGCTCCGCTGGTTACAGTTGGGGCATAGACGCCGGAGTGACCCTAAGAGAGTTTCGGGCAGCCGCTGGCTTGTCGCAGATGGCGCTCGCTGTGAAGGTTGGCGTGACGTTGCCGGCCGTCAGCGGATGGGAGCGCAATCTCTATAGACCACGCCGGCCCACCGCCCAGCGGCTCGACGACGAGCTCCACGCCGGAGGATCGATCCTGGCCGCGTTCGGCTTCGCACCTTTACCCAGCCCGCCACCAGGAACGTCGGCATCGGAAGCGGACGGTCACGTACAAACTCGCGTGCAGCGTCTGGAACAGATCGTGGATGACCTCGCGCATCGACTGAACGAGATTCAAGAAGCGCTTATCGGATCTGGCGGTCGGCTAAACGTTTAGGCGCGCGGCGGATCAACTTCGATGCGCAGACGAGAGCCTTTTTGATTTTTGGGCCGGACAGCGGCAGCTTCGGCGAGCGCATGACCGAGCGTCATCGAGTCGTCGGCGCGGACAAGAACGCTGTTTGCCGAAGTACCGGTCTTCGCGAACTCGAGATGCGTGGCAGCCGCGACTGACTCGGCGTCGACGCCCTCCAGCGAAGCGAGGGCTCGAAACGGTGGCAAGCCGAGCAATCGGCGTCGGGCCAGTTCGCCATCGACGAGACGACCGGTGTCGCCGAGCAGCGCGGCTTGTAAAACCTCGTGGTTTGGAACATACGTCTGCACGATGACGCGACCACCGCGATCGCGCGGACCAACGAGGCGGCCAGCACGCACGAGCAGCGCCATCGCTTGTTCGGCGGCGCGGTAACGGGGGGCGAGCAGCTCGGCATCGAAGTCGAGGAAGACAACCACGTCGACGTTGCGGACGCGGTGCAAGACGGCTTCCGTGCCCACGTACACCCCGGCGTCTGGTAGCTCCGTACTGTCACCCGTCACCGCGATCACCGGCCGATTGGCGGCGGCCTCAAGTTCTTCGCGTAGGCGCGTCACGCCGGGCTTCACCAATGCCATCGCCGATGCACCACACACCTGGCAGACCTTCGGGCGCATTGTCTCGCAGCGCGGACATTCGAGCATTCCGTCGTCGCGCTGGCGCACGGCGGCTTCGCAGCGTTCGCACCGCTGCAGATTGCGACACACGCGACAAGCAAGCAAACGCGCACGGCCGACGGTGTTCAGCACGCACACAACGCGCTTGCCCTGGTCGCGCAACGAGCGAATCAGCGAGGAGCCGACCAATGAGCGCTTCCACGGCTCGATGTCGCTTCTGTCGTCGATCTCGATGAGGGGCCACTGCGACGAGTGAGGTGTGTGCTGTATGGAGCGAGCAGTGCCGTCCGCCCAATGCATCGCGGTTGCGGTCGGGCAGGGCGACAGCAGCATGCAAGCCGCGCCGACGCGGGCAGCCCGTTCGATGACGACGTCGCGGGCGTGCCAGGTCGGCGTGCGTTCTTCTTGGTAACTCTCGTCGTGCTCGTCCAGCATCACGATGGCGCGTAATCCAGGAACCGTTGCCCACGCGGCCACGCGTGAGCCGACGACGACATCGACTCCCCCGGCGGCTGACGCCCACTCTTCAGGAACGACCGCGGCTGTCAGGCCCTCGCGACGCAGTCGCGATGCAAGTGCTCGCCCGGCGGGAGGCGAAGGGTGCAGCACCAACGTCGGACCAGTGCGTGCGGCATTGAGTATGAGTGGCAGCGGATCTTCAAGCGGACCGATACGCCAGACGCCCGTTTCCCTGGAGAGGCCGATCGGGGTTGGTGAGAAAGTCCGTCGAGCAGCTGGCAAATGAGCGACCATCGTCGGCGGCGAGGCAGCGACGAGGAACGGTCGCAGGCGATCGGTCCCCCAACGTGGCGCCGCCCACCGCGCCAGGTCGACCAACTCAGGATCTGGCCCGATCGATGAGTATTTGGCAATTGGCAGCAATTTCTCGACGGGGAGACTTAGTTCCGGCTCTCCGAGCGAAACGATCCACCCGCCCACTCGGCGACCGTGCAGTGAAACCCTCACGAGCGATCCGAGTGCGGCTAGGTGATGGAGTTCCTCGGGAACGAGGTAATCGAATTGCTTATCGAGACCGGTGACGTTGGGAACTACGCGCGCAACGAGCACGAGCTACTCAGCGAAAATCTTTACACCCCGACGGCGCGCATGAAGTCGTCGAGCCGGCTGACGTGCTCCCACGTGAACTCGGGTAAATCGCGACCGAAGTGACCGTAGGCAGCGGTTTTCTTGTAAATGGGCCGCTTCAAGTCGAGATCGCGCACGATGGCACCTGGGCGAAGGTCGAACACTGTTTTGACAGCTCTGACAATGGCTTGATTATCAACCTTCTCGGTGCCAAACGTCTCCACGAGAATGCTCATCGGATGCGCCATGCCAATCGCGTACGCCACCTGGACCTCGCACCGCGATGCCGCGCCCGACGCGACCACGTGCTTGGCCACCCAGCGCGCCGCGTACGCACCCGAGCGGTCGACCTTGCTCGGGTCCTTACCGCTGAATGCGCCACCACCGTGACGACCCATGCCGCCGTAGGAGTCGACGATGATCTTGCGACCGGTCAGGCCGGTATCGCCGTGCGGGCCGCCGATCACGAACTTGCCGGTGGGGTTGACGTAGACGTCGTAGCCGTCGTCGGCGAACTGCGCAGGGACAACAGGACGAATGACCTGCTCGATGAGATCGGGGCGAATCCCCGTGTCGCGATCAACACCGTCTTGATGCTGCGTACTGATCAGCACGGCACCGAGCTTCACCGGCTTGCCGTTCTCGTAGTGGACCGTCACCTGCGTTTTGCCGTCTGGACGCAAGTAGGGCACGGCACCGGCGCGACGTACTTCGCTCAACCGCTCGGCCAACCGATGCGCCAGCCAAATCGGCATTGGCATCAGATCGGGGGTCTCGTCGCATGCGTACCCGAACATCATTCCTTGATCGCCGGCGCCCTGCAGTTCGAGTTGATCCTCAGCATTACCGACCGTGCGCACCTCTTCGCTCTTATCGACGCCTTGCGCGATGTCGGAACTCTGCTCGTCGATGCTTACGATGACGCCACATGTATTGCCATCGAATCCGTAGAGCGCGTTGTCGTAACCGATGCCGTTGATCACCTCGCGAGCCAACTTCGGAATGTCGACGTAGGCAGAGGTCGTGATCTCGCCGGCAACGACACACAAGCCTGTGGTCAGCAACGTTTCACACGCCACCCGACCATTTGGATCTTCGGCCAGGATGGCGTCGAGGACGGCATCGCTGACCTGATCGGCCATCTTGTCGGGGTGACCCTCGGTCACACTCTCGGAGCTGAACGTCCAACGAGCCACAGTTGCTTCCTCACTTAGGTTTGATAGGTAAGAACGTGATCTGGGGTCGCCACGGTTGCGGCGGGCGTCGCTCAGCGGGCAGCGCGCAGTGCAACCACTCGGTCGAGAACCCCGGCCGCGATCGTATATTTGTCGGCCAGGGGCAACACTACGGCCGGTTCGCCGATGGCGAACAGCGTGACGGCGTTGGTGTCGTGCTGGAAACCGGTCTCCTCGGCCGTCACGTCGTTGGCCACGATCAGGTCGAGGTTCTTGGCGCGCAACTTGCTCGTCGCGTTGGCGACGAGGTCGCTGGTCTCAGCCGCGAAGCCAACCAGCACTTGCCCGTTGGGCTTGTTGGCACCTAAGCCAGCGAGAATGTCGGGCGTCGCCTCCAGAACAATCTCAGGAACGGCCTGGGACTTTTTTAGCTTCTCGGTCTTGCCTGCGACCGGCCCGACGGGCCGAAAGTCAGCAACGGCGGCGGCCATGATGACGACATTGGCTGCGGGTGCATGCTCGGCGAGAGCGGATGCCATTTGCGCGGCGGTTTCCACCGCGAACACTTCGACACCAGCGGGCACGGGCAGCTCGACGGTCGATACCAGCGTCACCCGTGCTCCCCGCGCCGCTGCCTCCCCCGCAATCGCGTAGCCCTGCTTGCCGCTACTGCGGTTAGCGATCACCCGGACCGCGTCGATCGGCTCGCGCGTGCCACCCGCCGAGACGACAACCTTCATCCCCGCGAGATCGCCCCCCGAACCCAGGACTGCCTCGATCATCGCCACAATCGATTCCGGCGCGGCGAGACGACCGGCGCCAACATCGCCACCCGCCAAGCGACCCGATTCAGGTTCGACGATGTGCACGCCACGCGCCCTCAACGTCGCGATGTTCGCCTGCACGGCAGGGTGCTCCCACATCTCGGTGTGCATCGCCGGGCACACAACAACAGGCGCACGTGTGGCGAGCAGAGTGTTGGTCAACAGGTCGGTGCTCAAACCAGTGGCGTACGCAGAGAGCAAGCGAGCAGTCGCGGGAGCGACAACGATGAGATCGGCGGACTGACCGAGAGTTGTGTGTGGAATCGGATCGGCGCCGTCCCACAACGACGTCTGCACCGGCTCGCTGGCGAGTGCCGAGAACGTCGTGCGGCCGACGAAGCGTTCGGCACCGTCAGTCATCACCGGAACAACGTGCGCACCGGCATCGACCAGGCGACGGCATAACTCGACGGCCTTGTAGGCAGCGATGCCGCCGGTGACCCCGAGCACGATCCGCTTGCCGGTCAGTGTTGTGGGCATCAGGACCGCTCAGCCGTGTCTCAGGCAGTCACGTCTTCGGTCAGCTCGTCGTCAGCGACCGGCTGAGCAGCCTCGACCTGGATGATCTTGTCGGCCGCGATTTCTTCGAACGCAATGCTCAGCGGCTTGCGGGCAACTGAGCTGACCTGCGGCGGAACCAT
>JANWKM010000140.1 GCA_025451395.1 Ilumatobacteraceae bacterium | reverse complement strand
ACGAACACGTCGACTGCAATGGTTGGCGCCGCGAAGACCCCCTCATCATCGCAGGCGATCATTGTGCGATCGAGCCCGAGTGCGAAGCCGACACCGGGCGTCGCCGGCCCGCCGAGTGCCTCGACGAGACCGTCGTAGCGGCCACCGCCACCGAGTGCGTTCTGCGCAGAGTCGAACGTGCCACCCGCGTATTCGAATGTCGTGTGCCGGTAGTAATCGAGGCCGCGCACGAGCGACGCATCGACGCGGAACGGGATGCCTAGCGCGTTCAGACCGGCCTGCACAGCCTCGAAATGTGCGGCGGCGGCGGGACTATAGAAATCAACGATGCGCGGCGCAGAGGCGACGAGTGCTTGGTCCTGCTCGCGCTTCGAGTCGAGCACACGCAATGCGTTCTTCTGCAGCGTGGCCTGTGACTCCGGGCTCAACAAGTCGAGCTTCGACACAAAGTGTTCCCGCAGCGCCTCGACAAAGCGCGCTCGGTCGGCGGGCTCACCAAGCGAGTTGATGAGCAGCGTCACCTGTCGCAAGCCAAGCGCGCGGAAGAACTCCCAGCCGAGCGCGATGATCTCGACGTCGACGTGCGGATCGTTGGAACCGAGCACCTCGATGTCGACCTGATCGAATTGGCGGAAGCGTCCACGTTGCGGCCGTTCGTAACGGAATTGGGACCCCGCCGACCACACCTTCCACGGAGTCGCCGGCCGGTGTTGCACGAACGCACGACAGATCGAGGCCGTTAGTTCCGGTCGCAGCGCGACATGCCTTCCGCCCTTGTCGACGAAGTCGTACATCTCCTTGCTGACGATGTCGGTGGCATCGCCGATGCGTTGGAAGACGCCCATGTCTTCCAACAGCGGCGACATGATTTGCGTATAGCCGGCCGATTCGACCACCCGTGCAAACACGTCGACGAATGCTCGCCAGCGCGCCGACTCCGGCGCGAGGATGTCGCGCATTCCGGGACTGGTCTGAAACTCGGGCACGGCCATCCAGGCTACCGGCGCGCCGCGGTAGGTCAGGGTCCTTTACCCGGCACCAGTCGGTAAGCGTCGTAGACGGAGTCGATCTGCTTGGTCACACGCAGCAATGCGTCGAGATGAGATGGATCGGCGAGCTCGATCTCGAACTTCATCTTGGCGACTCGATCGGAGCCCGTTTTGGTGCTGCTCGACGCAATGTTGACGTGCTGATCGCTGAGCGAATTGGCAACATCGCGCAGCAGCCCTGGCCGATCGAACGCAACGACCTCGACGGCGACCCGGAACATCGCCTTGGTCTGGCCACCGTCCCACTCGACGTCGAGCAGCCGGGCGGCCTGCTCGTTCATCAGGCTCTCGGCGTTGGCGCAGTCGGATCGATGCACCGACACGCCGCGGCCGCGGGTCACGAAGCCAACAATGTCGTCACCAGGCACTGGCGTGCAGCATCGCGACAATCGGACCAGCACATCGTCGAGACCCTCGACATGCACGCCTGCTGCGTTGCGTGGTCGACGCGGGCCACTCGCGCGGTCGTAGTCGAGCACGGTTGCCGGCAACTGCTCGGCATCGTCGCCGGAACGGAAGTTCCGTGCCACCTTCTGCGCAATCGAACGGGCGGCGACGTGCCCCTCGCCGATGGCAGCGAGCAGCGTGTCGAGGTCGGCGTACGACGCGGCTTCGATCTCCTTCGCCAACGCATCGTCAGTCCAGATGCGCTGAGCGGGAAGGCGCACACGACGGAACTCCTTCGCCAATATGTCGCGCCCAGTCTCGATCATGTCGTCGCGTCGTTCGCGCGAGAACCAATGCTTGATCTTGTTGCGAGCGCGCTGCGACTGAACGAACTGCAACCAATCGCGCGATGGCCCCGCCGTGTCGGCCTTGTTCGTGAAGATCTCGCACGTGTCGCCGCTCTTCATCGTGTGGTGCAGCGGGACGAGGCGACCGTTGACCTTGGCGCCCATGCATCGATGCCCAACCTCGGTGTGCACGGCATACGCGAAGTCGACCGCGGTCGCGCCGATCGGCAAGGTGACAACGTTGCCCTTCGGTGTAAAGACGAACACCTCGTCTTGCTCGAGGTCGGTCTTCAGGTTCTCCATGAAGGCAGCTGGGTCGCTGACGTCGGCCTGCCAATCAATGATCCGGTTCAGCCAGTCAATATCGGGACTCGACGCGTCGTCCTTGTACGCCCAGTGCGCGGCAACTCCCCACTCGGCACGCGCGTGCATTTCGCGTGTACGAATCTGCATCTCGACGACCTTGCCGCCGGGGCCGATCACCGTCGTGTGCAGACTCTGATACAGGTTGAACTTCGGCATTGCGATGTAGTCCTTGAAACGCCCGACCACAGGCTTGTAGCGCCCGTGGATGCAACCAAGCGCGCCGTAGCAGTCCTTTACAGATTCGACGATGACACGGACGGCGATGAGATCGAAAATGGCGTCGAAGTCGCCACCCTTCTGCACCATTTTCTCGTAGATGCTCCACAGATGTTTGCCGCGGCCGGTGATCTCGGCCTTGATCCCAAGCTCGTGCAACCGCGCCTGCAGTTCCGCGATCGCCTTGGCGAGGTACAGCTCGCGCTCGGGAGAACGCGTGGCGACGAGGTGATCGAGTTCGGCGAATCGTTTCGGGTACAGCGCGGCGAAGGAAAGGTCCTCGAGGTGTTGCTTGACTTCCTGGATGCCGAGGCGATGTGCCAGCGGTGCGTAGATCTCGAGCGTCTCGTGAGCAATGCGCTGCTGCTTGTCGATCGGCATCGCCGCGATCGTGCGCATGTTGTGCAGGCGATCAGCCAACTTGATGATGAGCACGCGCAGGTCCTTTGCCATCGCGACCAGCATCTTGCGCATGGTCGCCGCCTGCTGCGCCTCCCTCGAGTCGAACTGCAGGCGTTCGAGCTTGGTAACACCATCGACAATCTGCGCAACCTCAGGGCCGAAACCTGCCTCGACATCGGCCAGTGTGATCTCGGTGTCTTCCACCGCGTCGTGCAGTAGCGCGGCAGAGAGCGAGATGTCGTCGAGACCGAGGTCGGCGACGATCTGCGCGACCGCGAGCGGATGATTGATATAACTCTCGCCGCTACTGCGATGCTGGTGGCGGTGCGCCTCCTTCGCCATCGCGTACGCGCGGTTGATCAGCGCGACCGAACCTTTCGGATGCCGCCGTCGATACGCGGTCAGCAGCGGTGTCAGCTCTTCGGCCGCCGCGTTCTGCTGGCGGCGCCACGGCAGAACGCGATCAACCGCTGCCATTAGTAGATAGCCAGGCTCTCGACTACGTGGCCGGTGAGTCGTTCCCGTCCGCCGAGTTCTTCAAGTTCGATCAGGAAGCCGAGCCCGACGACCTTGCCGCCGAGCGCTTCCACGAGTCGACAGGTCGCTAGCGCGGTTCCGCCGGTCGCCAACACATCGTCGATGACGAGAATGCGTTCGCCAGGATGGATGGCGTCGCGATGAATCTCGAGCTTGTCGCTGCCGTACTCAAGTTGATACTCCTCGCGCACCACTGCCCACGGCAGCTTGCCCGCCTTGCGCACCGGGATGAAGCCGGCGCCGATTCGGTATGCGACCGGCGCGGCGATGATGAAACCGCGCGCCTCCATACCCAGGACGCGATCGACCGGAACCGATTCAAAGCGATGAACCAGCTCCGTGATCGACTTGGTAAAGCCCTCCGCGTCGCCGAGCAGCGGCGTGATATCGCGAAATGTCACGCCCTTCTGCGGGAAATCGGGGATATCGCGAACGAGCCTCGTGATCCAATGACCATTCGGAGCCATGCCTTCAAGGTTACTGCCGGAATTAGACGCGGCGCTTCTTCTTGCGCGGTCGAGGAGTGTGCGTCAGCAACGACTCCGCAGTGGGGGCACCGCTCACAACCTGACCCGTCGCAGCTGCCGCGGAAGTGCGAACGCGGGTCTCGCGACGACCACTCGGTGTGCCACCCAACACCAGGCGCTCGAGTTCGGCACCCGTGGCGTGCTGTTTACGCAAGCTGCGGAATTTCGGCTCGCGCTCTTTGGCCATCGCCACCAGCGGGGCTGCCACGAAAATGGACGAGTACGACCCGGTGATCAGGCCGACGAGCAGCGCGAGCGCGAACTCGCGAAGAGTTGTCGCCCCAAGAATGCCTGAACCCAGCACGAGCAGCGAAAGCACAGGCAGTACCGCTGCGATGCTGGTGTTGATCGAGCGCATCAACACCTGGTTCATCGACACATTGATGATGTCGCCGTACGGCATACGCGTCGCTACATAGCGTTGCTGGTTTTCTTGAACTTTGTCGAACACGACGATCGTGTCGTAGAGCGAGAAGCCAAGAATGGTGAGGAAGGCAACGACCGTCGCGGGAGTGACCTCGAAGCCGAGCAGCGAATAAACGCCGACGCTCAGCAACACGTCGTGCAACATCGCCCCGATCGCGGCCGCGGCCATGCGCCATTCCAGTCGCCAGGCGATGAACCCGGCGACGAGCACCAGGAAGATCACGAGTGCGCGCAATGCCTTTTCGGTGATGGCCTTGCCCCATGTCGAGCTCGTCGAGCTGGTGCTGATGTCGTCGGTGGTGACGCCCTCTTTCGTCGCGTACGCATCCTGTATGGCTTGTCGCACGGTGTCGGGCTGATCGCCAACCTCAACCGAGACGGTGCGGCCGCCGGTGTCCCGGTTGGTCTGAATCGTCACGCGTGCGTCCGAGCCGTCGAGGCCGTTGTCGTCGAGCACCGCTCGCGCTTGTTCCTCGGTCATATCGAGTGAAGGGATCTCCCAGACGACACCACCCTTGAAGTCGAGGCTGAGGTTGAGGCCATTGTTGATCAACGATCCGATGCTCACGAGCAACATCAGCGCCGATAGTCCCAGCCCCCACCAGCGGCGGCCGTAGAAGTCGATGCTGGTCTCGCCGTGGTACAGCCGACCGAGAGGACCGCGCCGATCGTGCGGCAACGCCGCGTCATCAGACGTGTCGTTCAGATTTTCGTCTTCGTCGATGAGCTCGTTCACTTCGCACCTGCCGCGGCAACCGAGATCCCCATCACTTTGCGACGCTCCATCCACTTCGTACGCGCAAGCAGCAGCACCGTCGGGCGGGTGAAGAAGTACGCAACGAACAAGTCGCACAGCGTGGACAAGCCGAGGAAGAACGCGAATCCGCGAACGGCGCCGACGGTGAGATACCAGAGAACGAACGCACCGATCAGCGAGACGAGGTCGGCGATGACGATCGTTCGCCACGCGCCGGCAAAGCCACGCTGGGCGCTGTTGCGCAGCGTCTTGCCGGAACGCACTTCGTCTTTCAACCGTTCGAAGAACACCACGTAACTATCGATCGTGACGCCCACGGAAACGATGATGCCCGCGATACCGGAGAGCGACAGTGCAAGTCCCTGGGTCTTGGACAGAATTGAAATTGCGCTCCACAGGATCGCACCCGACACGGTGACGCCAACAGCAACGATAGCGCCAAGCAGTCGGTAATACAGGAGCATGAACAACAGCACGAGCGCGACACCGACGAGGCCCGAGATCCACGCCGCATGCAGCGAATCCTTACCGAGTGTCGGCGACACGTTCTCGACCGACTCCAGTTGCAGCTGCACCGGGATGGCGCCAGAGTTGAGCACGCGCGCAAGGTTGCGAGCTTCGCTCTCGGTGAAGTCGCCGGT
>JANWKM010000139.1 GCA_025451395.1 Ilumatobacteraceae bacterium | reverse complement strand
TGGACGCGCTCCGATCGGCTCTCGCCGATCCAGCTTCATGGCCCGGATGGGCCGATTGCACTCACGCCCGGACGCACCTGGGTTGAACTGGCCAAGGTCGGCACCTTCTCGGCGGCGCCCTGAGATGCGAACTTCCCGTCGCATCGCATTACTCGTGGCGCTTGCTGCTGGCATCGTCGGCTGCAGCAGTAGCGAGAAGGCATCGTCAACTTCAATACCGTTGATTCCGTCGTCAACAGTTGCGCGCACCACAACAGTGCCTCCGACAACCGTCGCCGAAACAGAACCACCCACGACAGTCGCTCCGATACCGGTGTACCCGCTCACCGGCTTACCGGTCACGGATGCAGCGGCCGCTGCGCGACCAGCGATGGTGGTGAAGATCGACAACCACAGAGCTGCCCGGCCACAGAGCGGTCTGAACGAGGCTGACATCGTGTTCGAGGAAATCGTCGAGGCCCAAACGCGTTTCGCGGCGGTCTTTCAGAGCCAAGGATCCGACCCCGTCGGACCTATTCGCTCCGGTCGGACACAGGACATCAATCTGCTCGGATCGCTGAACAAGCCGTTGTTCGTGTGGAGCGGTGGAAATCACGACGTCACGAATGCGATCGAGGCCAGTGACTTCGTCGATCTCAGCGCACAGCACAACTCGGTGTACGGGCCAGGTGGCTTCTATCGCAGCAACAACCGCGCAGCGCCGCACAACCTCTATGCGAAGACTTCGATGTTGTGGACATTGGCGCCACCAGACGCGGGACCACCGCCGCAGCAGTTTCAATATCTCGCTGCCGGTGTTGCGCCCGTTGGCGAACCAGCAGCCGGAGTCGACCTCAACATGGACGGCCTGAAGGTTGGTTGGCGATACGACGCGGCAACCAGCCTGTATCTGCGGACATCGGGCGGCAGCTCACACGACGATGCCGCGACCGGCCAGGTCAGCTGCAGCAACGTGATCGTGATGGTGGTCGTGTACGACCCCCATCCATCGGAAGCTGGCAGCCCGGAAGCACAGACCATCGGCTCCGGTGCGGTGTTGGTGTTCACAGGCGGTGTTCTCGTTCGCGGCACCTGGAGTCGAGCGGATCGCTTGTCGCCGATCGTGCTCACCGACGCGAGCGGGCAGCCAATCGCGCTCACGCCCGGCCGCACTTGGATTGAGTTGCCGCTGGCCGACACCTTCACGGTCGCCTAATTCGGTAGCGGGGTAGCAGCGCCACTAGTCATCTACTGCAGCGCCAAATCGGCGCAAGCGGTAGCCTGAATACATGAGTTCCGAGGTCAAAGGCCCGGTCGTTAAAGGAAGCGTTCAAGTCAAGCGCGGCCTCGCCGAGATGCTGAAGGGCGGCGTCATCATGGATGTCGTCACGCCCGAGCACGCCAAGATCGCCGAAGATGCCGGCGCGTGTGCCGTCATGGCCCTCGAGCGAGTACCTGCCGACATTCGTCGCGACGGCGGTGTGGCCCGCATGAGCGATCCGGAGATGATCGAAGGCATTAAGGCGAAGGTGACGATCCCGGTGATGGCGAAGGCGCGCATCGGTCATTTTGTCGAGGCGCAGATTCTGCAGGCGTTGGGAGTCGACTACGTCGACGAGAGCGAGGTGCTGACGCCGGCGGACGAGACGCACCACATCGATAAGAACGCGTTCACGGTGCCGTTCGTGTGCGGCGCCACCAACTTGGGCGAGGCGTTGCGCCGCATCAGTGAGGGAGCGTGCCTCATCCGCAGCAAGGGCGAGGCCGGCACCGGCAACATCGTCGAGGCAGTTCGCCACCTGCGCAACATCATCGGCGACATGCGCAAGATCACGCAGGCCGATTCCGCCGAGCTGTTCCAGTGGGCCAAGCAGTTGCAAGCTCCGCTGCCGTTGGTGCAAGAAGTCGCCGAGACCGGCTGGCTACCAGTGCCACTGTTCTGTGCCGGCGGCATCGCCACTCCGGCCGATGCTGCGCTCGCGATGCAACTCGGTGCGGAAGCTGTTTTTGTTGGCTCCGGAATTTTCAAGAGCGACGATCCGTCGCCGCGTGCGAAGGCGATCGTCGAGGCGACGACTCACTTCCGCGACGCCGACATTCTCGCCAAGGTAAGTCGTGGCCTCGGCGCCCCGATGACTGGTATTGCAATGGACGAGATCAACCAGCGCTATTCAGATCGCGGCTGGTGAGATCCCTTGGAGCCTCCCGGTGTCCGTCCGTGTTGGTGTACTTGCGCTGCAGGGTGCATTCGCGGCGCATGAACACACTCTGACCGCGCTCGGCGTCGAGGCGGCACAAGTCCGCACACCGGCCGAACTTGCAGACGTTGACGCATTGGTGATGCCCGGCGGTGAGAGCACAACGATGTCGCGGCTGCTCGAAACGTCCGGCATCTTCGACGACCTCAAGGGACGGCTCAGCGAAGGGATGCCGGTGTTCGGCACGTGCGCCGGAATGATCCTGCTCGCGACCGACGTCCTGGATGGTCGGACCGACCAGCGGAACTTCGGAGCCATCGACCTGACCGTGCAACGCAACGGCTACGGACGACAGGTCGACAGCTTCGAGACCGATATCGAAGTCGACGGATTCGGCACTCCATTTCATGCCGTGTTCATCCGTGCGCCTAAAGTTGTCGCCGTCGGCACGGGAGTGAAGGTGCTTGCCAGCCACGATGGCGTGCCGGTGCTGGCACTTCAAGGCCACGTGATGGTGGCGTCGTTTCACCCCGAACTCACCGCCGATGATCGCCTGCACGCGATGTTTCTAAAAGTCATAGGGAGCTGACGATGTCGGGCCATTCCAAGTGGGCAACGATCAAGCACAAGAAGGGCGCAGCCGACAAGGCGCGCGCCAAGGTTTTCAACAAGATCGCCCGTCAGCTGGAAGTCGCAGCCCGCGAAGGCGGTGCCGATGTCGCGTCCAACGCCTCGTTGCGCAACATCGTGCTGAAGGCGAAGGCCGCGCAGATGACCAACGATGCGATCGATCGGGCAGTCAAACGCGGTGCCGGGTTGACCGATGGTGGTCACTACGAAGCGTTCACCTACGAGGGCTACGCGCCAGGCGGAGTTGCAATCCTGATCGACGTGCTGACTAACAATCGCAACCGCACCGCTTCCGATGTTCGTAATATCTTCTCCAAGCTCGGTGGATCGATGGCCGAGCCCGGCGCCGTCGGCTGGCAGTTCAGCCGCAGGGGAGTGGTGCTATTGCAAAGCAGCGACGAGGACGCGGTGATGATGGCCGCGCTCGACGCCGGCGCCGACGACGTGACCGCCGATGGTGACGGGTCGTGGCAGATTACGTGCGACCCTTCGAAGGTGTTCGACGTGCGCGACGCACTGCAAGCTGCCGGATTCAAAGTTGTATCCACCGAGAGCACGATGGTGTCGAGCCTGAACATCGAGGTCGAAGATGTTGCCGACGCTCGCGCGATCTTGCGCATCATCGACGCGCTCGACGAATTGGACGATGTGCAGGACGTGTACAGCAACTTCGACATCAGCGAGTCGTTGATGGAGGTGATCGGTGAATGACCGTCTCAGTCGGTGAGACGGCGCCACCATTCACTCTGCGCGGAACCGGTGGCAAGGACGTGTCACTCAGCGACTACCTCGGCCGCCCGGTGGTACTCGTGTTCTATCCCGGTGACGACAACCCGGTGTGCACGCGGCAGCTCAACAGTTACAACGACGACCTCTCACAGTTCACCGCCATGAACGCGCAGGTGCTCGCCATTTCGGCGCAGAGCGTCGAGAGTCACGAGCGCTTTGCTGCCAAGCACGGATTCCAGTTTCCGCTGTTGGCCGATGTCGATAAGGCCGTCGCGGCCAGTTATGGCACGCTGGGTCCGCTCGGTTTCGCGCGGCGCAGCGTGTTCGTCGTCGACCGTGAGGGGATCATCCGCTACGCGCACCGCGCGATTGCGGGCCTGACATTCCGCCCGGTGGGCGAATTGGTCGACGTGTTGCACGGCCTTTCGCGCTAGACGTCTTCCGCGCTAGTCGCCCGCTACGACAGCGCGTCGCTGACGCACGCGCTTGTGCCGCACACATCGACGAATTCGCCCGTCTGCAAGAAGGTCACCGCCTGCTGTAACACCCACGGTTCCTGTGAGCCACCGTTGTGCGGGTCGTCGCCGTATTCCGGCGAATGTGGTGGCAGGTTGTTCGGGGGTGGCGGAGGTGTGCCGTAGTCCCAAACTGTCAGCACGGCGTTGGACGGGTTAGCGGCATCGAAAGGCGCGATACCCCATTGCGGGTCGACATCGTTACTGCGACCGCCGAGCAGTGCTGGCTCGCGCACCGTCGCCGCAATCGTGCGCGCGAGCACCTAGGTGCTGACGTTCGACACTTGATGATCACCGAACGCCTCGATCAGCAGCACGTGTTTCGCCTCGATGCCCGGGTAAGGATCGTTGGTGAGGTGTTGCGCAGAACCATCGTTCTCACCGCGATCCCACAACAGTTGGATGAGCTGGATGGCGAGGACGCGATCGACGGGGTCGGTGTAGGCAACATCGGCGATCGATTGGAACACGGGCCACTGCGATGAGCGATGCAATAGGACTGAGTAGTTGATCCCCGGAACCCCGAGCACAACTCGTGACCACTCGCTACTGATCGCGCTCGCCGCGCCACCCATCACGCCACCTTGGCTGTTGCCCACAAACTGTGTGGTGCCAGCGAGTAGTAGTGGCCTACCCGCGAAATTTTGGAACGCGGCCGAGCGCGGGAACCCTGTGGGTGAGTTCATCAGCCGGCCCAGGAACTGCTGGTTAAGGAGACCTTGCTGCAGCCGATCTGCCTGCTCGTTGAAGTGCGACAGGTCGCCGAGAATGTTGGCCAGATTGGGCACGTCGGCCGTGCTCATTCCGATCTCGTCGGTGGCGCACGCACCCAGCCACCCGAACTCGGCAGCAAATTCGAGAGTGTCGACCTCCATGCGGGTGCCGAGCAGTCCGTGGCCGTACACGACTCCTGGAACCGGTTCGGGCGCTGCGAGTGGAAGAACGCAATGAAACTCGGCCACGTAGTCGGGTTGCTCGACGTTGCGTTGCGGCATCCCGTCGTCGTCGAGCGTGAACGTGCTTCCTGGTCCACCGTCGCCAGTGAGGAAGTTGGGCACGAGGAACGTGCCATCGACCTTGCGCACGTTGCGTTTTTCGGATTCTCCCGTGACGGTGAAAGCAGGAGGACCCTCACCGAGTTCGCTGTACGCGAGCTCGCGCATGTGTAACAGTCGACCGGACAGACTCTCGGCGCTGGCGACCGTGAAATCCCACGCGAGGTAGAGCTCGTCGATGTTGATGCCGTCGGCATTCAATGACGCCAGTAACTCGCGGAACGTCCCCGCACGCTCCGGCGGTTCCGGATTGCCGTCGATCGCCGCCTGGAACGCGGACTCGCGCGGAATGATGGTGTTGGTGCTGTCCCGCAAGTTGCGCATACCGACGACGAAGTGATGACCCTCGGGAAGACTGGTGGCCGGATGGATCATCAATAGCTGCTCGCCCGCTGGTGCTTGCGCGTCGAGCTCGCCCCAGTACGCGACGCGCTCGCCCGTGGTTGTGTCGAGCACGATGACCGGCGCGTCTTCGTTCAACGAGGCGCCGATGTCCGTACTCGGTGCGATGCCGGTCGCCTCGACGTCGAGGTCGGGTACGAACGTCAGGATCGCTGAACCGGGGGAGAAGCCGTCGGCCCGATTCTGATCAGTGACATCGATTGCTACGCCTTGCGCGTTGAGTGGAGTGCTGTCCGGCTGAATGTCGAGGCGACGACCGGTGGCAGTTGTCGCGTCAGGCCGCGTAAACGCGTCGTTGGGCCACGGCAGCAGGCACGCACGTTCGTCGAGCGGATCGCAGTTGAGTGCCTGATCCAGGATTGCGACTTCCGGCGTAGTTGTCTCGGTCGACGCTTCGTCCTTGCCACCGTCCGAGCACGCACCCGCCATAACCATCGCCACAACAACCAGGGACAAGGACCGACGCATCGCCGTACGCTGCCACACGGCAGGCAGGTCCGCGGGTCCGCGCGACCGATCGGCTCCCCTCGTACACGTGTTCGTCCCTGCCGAGGGTGTTGTTTTGGGTATCGACCCGGGCCTTACCCGGTGCGGCTATGCCGTGCTGCAGGCCAACGGCCACTCGGTTCGCACCATGGCGCTCGGGGTCATTCGGACCCCAGCCGCCGATCCGCTGCCGCAACGATTGGCCGCGCTGCAGCGCGAACTGGTGTCGTTGCTGGTCGAGTTTCGCCCCGCCGCTGTGGCAGTCGAGCAGGTGTTCTTTCAGACCAACGTGCGCACGGCGATGAGTGTCGGCCAGGCCAGTGGCCTGGCACTGGCCGAGGCGGCAGCGCACGGTTGCGACGTCGTGCAGTTCACGCCCAATCAGGTGAAGGATTGTGTCGCCGGCTGGGGTG
>JANWKM010000138.1 GCA_025451395.1 Ilumatobacteraceae bacterium | reverse complement strand
GAGATGCCCGCGGGTGTCGATCCCTCGCTGCTGGTCGGACTGGCGCCGTTCGACGACGCCGCGATCTATCAGGTGTCGCCCGACATCGCGCTGGTCAGCACTACCGACTTCTTTCCGCCACTCGTCGATCACCCCTCCGACTTCGGGGCGATCGCCGCGGCCAACGCATGCAGCGACGTGTTCGCGATGGGTGGACGAGTCGTCGTCGCCGTCAACGTCGCCGCGTTTCCTGAACACTTCCCGCGCGATGCAATTGCCGCCATCTTCGAAGCGGCGGCGGCCGTCGTCGCTGAGGCCGGCGGAACTATCGCCGGTGGGCACACGATTCGAAACCCGGAACCGATCTTCGGTCTCGCCGTCCAAGGGGTGGTGCATCCGCAGCGCGTGTTCCGAAAAGGTGGAGCCGTACCCGGTGACATGCTGGTGCTCAGCAAACCGATTGGCACCGGCCTCGCGCTTGCCGGCGGCTCGGCCACCGACAAGGCGGCCGCGATCGTCGGAATGCGACGCCTGAACCGCGCTGCTTCGGAAGAGTTGCAAGCATTGGGCGCGGTGGTACATGCAGTCACCGACGTCACTGGTTACGGCCTCGCCGGCCATGGGTGGGAGATGGCGCAGCGCGGCAACGTGCAGGTACTCATCGACACCGATGACATCAATGCCTACCCCGGCGCACGCGAGGCGGCCGAGCGCGGGGTGCGCACCGGTGGCGATACGCGCAATCGCGAGTACGTGCACTCACATCTGCGTTCCACCGCGAGTGCCGCGGGGGAAGCGTTGTGCATGGATCCACAGACGTCAGGCGGCTTGCTCGCCGCCATCGATTCCTCGGCTCTCGGGTCGCTAACCGACAATTGGTGGCGGGTCGGCGAAGTGGCGGCCGGTCCTGCCGCCATCGTGTTGCGCTGATGGCCGGTCGCGCGCCAACCCGCGGGATCGAGAACGAGCTGTGGGCTGCGGGCCATGAGGTGATCGTCGGTATCGACGAGGTCGGCCGTGGCGCGTGGGCGGGGCCGCTGATGGTTGGTGCCGCCGTGTTACCACGCGACAAGCGCGTGAACGGTGTGCGCGACTCGAAGATGTTGACAGAACCCAACCGCGAGTTCCTGTTCGATCGCATCGCGTCGTGGTGCGACGCGTGGGCGGTAGGCGCCGCCAGTCAACAGGAGTGTGACGAGCTGGGAATGACCGCTGCACAGAAGCTCGCTGCGCGTCGAGCCATCGATGGTCTCGGCTTGCGACCCGACATTGCGGTCGTCGACGGCAAGTGGAACTTCGTCACGCCGTGTGTTGCGCGCGTTGTGATGCGGGTGAAGGCAGACCAGAAGTGTTTGTCGGTCGCTGCGGCCAGCATCTTGGCCAAGGTGACGCGCGATCGCCTGATGCGTGAAGAGTCAGAGCACTTTCCGAACTGGGGCTTCGACGAGAACAAGGGTTACCCGTGCACAACGCACAAGGCCGCGCTACAGGCGTACGGTCCGTCGGCCATCCATCGACGCACGTGGGTGTTCATGGATCACTTCGTGCCGTGGCCCGGTATTCCGCGGGTGATCATTCCCGAGCAACCAACCCTCTTCTAGCGTTTGTTCGCTCACGCACGCATAGCGCGCGGCAGCGAACAAACGCGACTGTTGTCAGGCGTGTTCGAGCGCTTGCGCGAGGTCGGCCACCAGGTCGGATGCCGTCTCGATGCCGACGCTGAGGCGCAGCAGGTTGTCGGGCACTTCGAGCGGCGAGCCGGCCGCGGAGGCGTGCGTCATGTGTGCCGGGTGCTCGATCAGGCTCTCCACCGCGCCAAGGCTTTCGCCGAGTGTGAATAGTTCGGTGGCCGCGGCGACACGCAAGGCTGCGGCGCGGCCACCGCGCAACGTGAAGCTGACCATGCCACCGAAGTCGCTCATCTGCTTGGCCGCCGCACTGTGGCCGGGGTGGTCGGGAAGCTGCGGATAGAACACGCGCTCAACGGCCTTGTGCCCGACGAGAACATCGACGATCGCTCGCGCATTCGTGCAATGCCGATCCATCCGTACAGCCTGTGTCTTCGCGCCGCGTAACGCGAGATAGCAATCGAATGGTGCCGGCACCGCGCCAGCCGCGTTCTGCGTGAATCGCAACTGCAGTGAGATCTCGGGGTCGTTGACCGCAACGAAACCACCGACGACATCGCTGTGACCACCGAGGTATTTCGTTGCGGAGTGGACGACGATGTCGGCGCCGAGCGCGAGCGGCTGCTGCAGATACGGCGTCGCGAACGTGTTATCGACAACCACGACCGCCCCGCGTTCGTGAGCGAGTGCACTGATCGCCTCGATGTCGAAGCAACGTAACAGTGGATTAGTCGGCGATTCGAGCCACACCACCTTGGTGTCGTCCGGCCAATTGCTCGCCACGACATCGACGTCGAGCAGATCGACGGCCGTCCACGCGAGGTGCGTGTGTACTTTGCTGATCAATCGATACGTGCCGCCGTAGGCGTCGTTGCCCAGCAGTACACGATCGCCGGCTTGGAACAGTCGCAGGATGTTGTCCTCGGCGGCGAGACCACTGGCGAAGGCAAGTCCGTGCGTGGCTCCTTCGAGTGCGGCGATTTGCGTCTCGTACGCGTTGCGCGTTGGGTTCCCGCTGCGGCTGTACTCGAAACCCTTCGTGTTGCCGACGCCCTCTTGCGCGAAGGTCGTGCTGAGGCTGATCGGCGGCACGACTGCGCCGGTGGTTGCGTCGGGTTCTTGACCAGCGTGGATCGCACGCGTGTCGAAGCCCCACGCCTCTTGCGCTTCGATCTCACCCACGGTTGACCTCCTCGAAGTAAGTCAACAAGTCGGTGCGCGTGAGCACACTCAGTGGCCGACCACCCGAGAGCACGAGCAACGCCGGCGCGCGGTCAAGCATTTCCACCGCCAGCTTCACTGCCTGGCCCGATCCGATCGTCGGCAACTTCGGACCCATCACCTGCTCCACGGGTGTCTTCATCACAGCCGGATCGCGGTAGACGGCTTCCATCAGGTCCAACTCGTCGACTGCGCCGGACACCTCGGCCGCGGCGAACGGGGGAGTGTTCTTGCAGACCGGTAGCTGGCTGATCCCGTTGGCGCGCATCAGGTCGATCGTTTCGCGCACCGACGTCGAAGGGTTCACGTACAGCAGCGATGGTGTGTCGCCGCGTGTCGCGAGCACGTCGTCGATGCTCTCGTCGCTCTCGCGCAGGAATCCGTAGTTGGCCATCCACTGATCGTCGAACACGCGCGACAGATAGCCGCGACCCGAATCGGGGTTCAACACAACCACGATGTCGTCGGGCTTGGCAGTCTTCGCAACACGAATCGCGGCCGCGACCGCAAGCCCGCCGGAACCGCCGATCAGGATCCCCTCGTCGCGACTGACCTGGCGCGCGACGAGGAAGCATTCCTCGTCACTGACCGCGATCACGTCGTCGTACAGCTCGGGTTGCCACGCCGCGGGATAGAAGTCCTCGCCAACACCCTCGACGAGGTACGGGCGACCGGAACCGCCACTGAACACAGACGCATCGGGATCAGCGGCGATGATGCGCACGTTCGGGTTCTGCTGCTTCAGGTATCGGGCCGTGCCGGTGATAGTTCCGCACGTGCCCGCGCCGGCGACGAAGTGCGTGATGCGGCCACCCGTTTGCGCCCACAGCTCGGGACCAGTGGTCAATTCGTGTGCCAGAGGATTGTTCGGGTTGGCGTATTGATTGGGGCGAAACGCGTTGCGCTCCTTGGTCAGGCGCTCGGCAACCTTGTAGTAGCTCTGCGGATCTTCCGGCAGCACGGCCACGGGGCACACCACTACTTCTGCGCCGTAGGCGCGCAGCAGGCTGACCTTCTCGGGGGCGACCTTGTCGGTCATCACGAATACGCACTTGTAGCCCCGCTGCGCGGCCACGATTGCGAGGCCAACACCGGTGTTGCCGCTTGTCGGTTCGACGATCGTTCCGCCGGGCTTCAATTGCCCGTCGCGTTCGGCGGCGAGGATCATCTCCAGCGCCGGCCGATCCTTCGAAGACCCACCTGGATTGTTGGTCTCCATCTTCATGGCCAACACGCAGGGCAGGTCGTGGATCTCGGTGATGCGCTTCAACACCACCAGTGGTGTGTTGCCGATCAGGTCGACAACGCTCTCGGCGATCTGTGTGCCGTGCAGTCGCGCATCGGCGGCGTCGTTGCCCCAGGCCATGCCCGCAGAGTACCGGCCCCGATCCGGCGCCGCGCCACGTCGCACCCCATGAGTACCGTGGAACTTGTGACAGATGCGGCAGTGCCAGTTCCGGTATGGCAGGTCGAACAGGTTCTCGCGCTTGCACCGAGGCCATCGTCGGTCTCCGCCGCGCAACCACTCGCAGTCCCGACGCGCTGGGCAGGTACTGGGTGCGACGATCGCGCCGTGTGGGGGCGTTGCACTGGGGGCAGCGCCGAGCCGTACGAGTGCGTCGTCGATCACGTCGGCGTCGCGTTCCGCTGCAGTTGCCCGAGCCGCATCTTGCCGTGCAAACACGCGTTGGCACTGTTACTGCTGTGGGCCCGCGGGCAGGTGCCGTCTGGAGAGCCCCCGGGGTACGCGACGACGTGGCTCGCGCATCGTCCTGATCCCACGGCGACTGCTCCACCGCAACCCGCTCCAGATCCGAAACCGAAGAACA
Source organism: Ilumatobacteraceae bacterium (assembly GCA_025451395.1). Classification (GTDB taxonomy): domain Bacteria; phylum Actinomycetota; class Acidimicrobiia; order Acidimicrobiales; family Ilumatobacteraceae; genus UBA668. The sequence goes on along the minus strand of JANWKM010000138.1, from coordinate 2,348 downwards.
CCGCGACGTCTCCGTCGGTCGTGCCCGATCGCGATCCGACTTCAACTCGCGACGATCGTGTCGCGCGAATGGCAGCGGGTCTGGCCGAACTCGATCGTTGGCTCGACGATCGTTTGCGCACCGGTCTCGCCGACCCCGTGCTCGCGCAATACACGACGTGGGATGGTCTGGCGGCACGATTGATCGACGCACAAGTTGGTGGTCTCGCCAACCGCGTTCGCCGTCTCGCTGGAATGGTTGGCGCGCATCCCGACTGGCATCAGCACGTGCTCGCCGAGCTGGGCTCGCTTCACCTGCTCGCCACGGCCGGTCGCCAACTCGGGTTGTTGCCACCCAGTCTCGCCGATTCGGTTGCCGCGACAATCGGTTGGCAGGTACGGCAGGCCGACGTGCTCGCTGGCGTACCGCACACCGATCATTGGGCGGTGATGGGCCGCAGCGACACTCGCGAAGATCGAATCGAGGTTCGACGTTCGTGGTTGCGCGGCTTGCGCAGCGGTGAGTGGGCGATGGTGCTGTCGTTCGCTGCTTATGGCCAGAGCCTCGACGAGACTTTGGCGGTCGGCTCGGTAGTGCATGCCGATCTCTTCCGTTACCCCGGTGCGCTCGGTTTGCGCGTTCTACTCGGCCCACGCCACGGCGACTGGTCGTTCGAAGGCGAGGTCATTTTTGTTAACGACATGGCGAGTTCGGTCGCGGCCGCGTGTGCCCAGGTCGGTGCCGCAATCGCGGCCGAGCCTTGGATCGAGCGTTATCCGGTCTGCGTGCGCGCCGCGCCGGCGCGACGGCAGAATCGCTGGCTGCTCACCGACTCAACTGGTTCGGTGCCATTGGTCGACGGTGTCACCGGTATCGCCGCGCTGCTCGCGTGTAGCGGTGGTCAATCGGTGGCGATTACCGCCGAGTGGACGCCGTTCGGACTAGTGCCGCTGACAGTGCATCTTGCCGATCGCGTCGTCGACATCGGTCCGACGGCCGACCCGAGCTTCCTGGCGGCGAGCGCATGAGCACCCCAATGTTGGTTGACGAGTACTGGAATCAGATGGTGACCGTCGCGTTGCTCGGCACCGATCGTCGCGATCCACCTGAGCCGCCGAGCGGAGGTCTCGCCGACATTGCCGCCGACGATCCGCAACCGACACCCTCACAACGACTGCTGCAACAAGTGGCGGCGACAACTGTTGTGCGCCGTGCAGGCTTGCTGCCGGGTGAGCCGATCGCAACTGTTGCTCCACCCGCCGACGATGTGCGGCCCATCACACCGGCAGCGGCAACTGCGACATGGCGGCGCATCATCTCCGACTGGCCGGTGCTGGAGGACGAATGGGTGCTGACGGTGGTGCGCGTCGGCCGTCGGTTGGCGCCGGAACTCGTTTCGCCATTGCTCGCGCGCTACCGCACCGACGCGACGCGCCACGCGCGTGCGCTGGTCGCGGCCGGTCCGCTCGGTGGCTGGATGATCGATTGGTCGCCGCGTCTCGCCTGCGCGGCGAAACAGGCGAGCAACACGCCGGCGGTTGTCGAGATGGTCGCCGAGTTGCCGTCCCTTGCGATTGTGCCCGAGTTCGAGCCGTTGCTGACGGCCGCTCCCGCCGAGGCGGCGCGCACCCTGGCGGCTGGGTTGTCTGCGGCGCAATTCGGCACGGCGCACCGTGCGGTGCTCGTCAACTTGCTGGCGCGCATCGCCCCTGCATCGCTGCCGGCGGTGGCGAAAGCCATCGGTCGCGTCGATGCATCCTCGCCGTCGATCGGACTCGCGTTCGCGTTGGCCGACCTAGCCCAACTTCGATATCACATGCTCACCGAACTGGAGTCCGCATGAGCAAGCCCTCCTTGCAGTCAATTTTGCGTCCGCACGCCGAGCAAGAGTTCGCTCACGAGCTGGCTGCGTTGGCCAAGGCCGACGATCGCGAGCGGCCACCGAGTTGGCGGCTCTCGCCGTGGGCGGTGGTTACGTACGTGCTCGGTGGTGAGTTGCCCGATGGCACCGTGATCACCCCGAAGTACGTCGGTCGTCGTCGGCTTGTCGAGATCGCGGTGGCCACGCTCGCCACCGATCGCGCGCTGTTGCTGCTCGGTGTGCCCGGCACGGCGAAGACGTGGCTCAGCGAACATCTCGCGGCGGCGATCAGTGGCGACTCGACGTTGCTCGTGCAGGGCACTGCCGGAACGGCCGAGGAGCAACTGCGGTACGGATGGAACTATGCGCGGCTGCTCGCCGAAGGACCAAGTGTCGCCGCGCTCGTCGCCAGTCCGATCTATCGCGCGATGGAGCGCGGCTCGATCGCCCGCGTCGAGGAACTGACGCGCATGCCCAGCGATGTGCAAGACGCGTTGGTCACCGTACT
>JANWKM010000137.1 GCA_025451395.1 Ilumatobacteraceae bacterium | reverse complement strand
GCCAGGCACCGGACCCGACCGAAGTCAAGACCGCGCTCGATACGTTCCGCGGCCGCCTCGACGAAATGTCCGCTGCAGCACCGGGCGAGATCGCAGCCAACATGCTCCTCGTCATCAACGGTTTCACCGCCTTCGACTTGGGTTTGCAAAAGATCGACTACGACTACAACCTCCTGTTCACCGACGCCGATGCCGCGGCTGCCGCGCAAGAGGACATGGCGCTAATGGATGCGCCCGATACGCAGGCCGCGATGGAAGCCGTCGACAGTTACGCACTCACCAAGTGCAGCGTCGCACTGCACACCCGCCGCGGCGACTAATCCTGGGCGGAACATGAGCCTGTCCGACGACGCCAAGCGCCACCTGTGGATGCATTTCACGCGGCTCGACGCGTTCGCCGATGGCGAGGTACCGATCATCGTGCGCGGCGAGGGTTGCTACGTGTTCGACGAACACGGAAAGCGATACCTCGATGGTCTCTCTGGACTGTTCACCGTTCAGGTCGGACACGGTCGCTCGGAACTTGCGGAGGCGGCGCACAAGCAGGCTGAAACACTCGCCTACTTCCCGGTGTGGAGTTTCGCCAACGAACCGGCGATCACTCTCGCTACTCGACTCGCGCAGTACTCCCCTGGCGACCTGAACCGCGTCTTCCTCACACCCTCGGGCGGCGATGCCGTCGAAACGGCCATCAAGCTGTCGCGGCAGTATTGGAAGCTGCGCGGACAGCCCGGTCGCACCAAGGTGATCTCGCGCTACCTCGCCTATCACGGCACGTCGATGGGGGCATTGAGCCTCACCGGCGTACCCTCGATCAAGGCACCGTTCGAGCCGCTGATGCCGGGCGCGATCAAAGTGCAGACTCCCTATCGCTTCCGGTGCCGCGACTGCATGCATCTCGATGCCTGCACACTTCGTTGCGCCGACGATCTTGCGCTGCGCATCGAGATGGAGGGACCCGATTCGGTCGCCGCCGTCTTCATGGAACCGGTGCAGAACACCGGTGGCGCGTTCACACCGCCCGATGGATATTGGCATCGCGTGCGCGAGATCTGCGACCAATATGGCGTGCTGTTGGTCAGCGACGAGGTGATCGCCGCGTTCGGACGTTTCGGGCATATGTTCGGGAGCCTGCGCTATGGCTACCAGCCCGACATGATTACCTTCGCCAAGGGTGTCACCTCCGGCTACTCGCCACTCGGTGGAGTAATGATCAGCGATCGCATCGCCGAGGCATTCGTCACAAGTGGCGGCGATTCGCCAACGTTCCTGCAGGGTCAAACGTTTGGCGCGCATCCGGTCTCGTGCGCTGTCGCCAATGCCAATCTCGATGTATTCGAACGCGACGAGCTATGCGCACACGTCTTGGCGAACGAGGGTCGATTCAAGCAACTCATCGATGGATTGCGCGACATCCCATTGGTGGGCGACGTGCGCGGCGCCGGTTACTTCCTCGCCATCGAATTAGTGCCCATCGAGGGGTCCCGCGGTGTGTTCACACCGCAACAGTCGCGATGGCTATTGCGTGATTACTTATCACCCCGGCTCTATGACGCCGGCCTGATCTGTCGCGCCGACGATCGCGCCGAGGCGGTGATCACGCTTTCGCCGCCTCTGATCGCCGGCGAGGAAGAGTTCGCGTTCATTGAGTCGGTACTGCGGCGCACTCTCACTGATGCCTCGCGCGAGTTCGCGGCGAGGTCCGGCGGATGAACAGGGAGTCGTTCAGCAAAATCGTGCTGCGCAGCAAGGACGTCGCTGCTGCCCTTGCCAGCAAACGACCGATCGTGGCGTTGGAGAGCACGATCATCAGCCACGGCCTGCCGTACCCGCAGAACGTCGAGCTAGCCAACGAGGTGGAGACGATCGTGCGCGATCATGGAGCGACGCCGGCCACGATCGCCGTCCTTGACGGGGCGTGTTGCGTCGGCCTCGATGCAGCCCAGCTTGAACGGCTGGCGAGTGAACCTGGCGTGCACAAGGCAACAACGCGCGATCTCCCCTGGCTGATCGCCACCGGCGCGACGGGCGCAACCACGGTCGCGGCGACGATGCGCGTCGCGGCCATGTGCAATATTCCCGTCTTCGCCACCGGTGGCATCGGCGGCGTACATCGTGGAGCAGAGACCAGCTTCGACGTGTCGGCCGATCTCACCGAACTCGCGCGTACCCCCGTGGCCGTCGTCTCGGCCGGTATCAAGAGCATTCTCGACATCAGCCTGACCCTTGAACGACTGGAGACGTTCGGCGTACCGGTTGTCGTGAACGGGAGCGACGAGTTTCCTTCGTTCTACAGCCGCACCAGTGGCCTCCCTGCACCGCGTCGCCTCGATGGCGCAATTGCGCTGGCGCGCTTCTTGCACGCGGCATGGAACGAACTCGGGCTGACCACCGGCATCAGCATCGCCAATCCGATTCCTCCCGCGGACGAGATCCCGGCCGCCGAGATCGGAGTGTTTATCAAAGAAGCGCTGACCGAACTCGATTCCCGCGGGATCAGCGGACAGGATGTGACCCCTTTCTTACTCGCGCGCATCGCCGAACGCACTGAGGGCCGAAGCCTGCTGGCAAACCTCGCACTGGTACGCAATAACGTCGTCACAGCTACACAGATCGCGGTCGAGTACGCCAAGATGCAGGCATGAGAAAAACTGCGCTCCTAACGGTCGCTGGACTACTAGTTGGATTGCTCGTGGCGTGTTCTGACGGCGGCGACGCATCCACGACGTCGACACAAGAAACGGCGACCCCGACCACGGACGCCGCGACAACGACAGAGGCGCCAACTACAACTTCGACAATCCCCGCAGCTCAGCGACCGCAAACGATCGACGAGCTGTTACACCTCGGCCGTCCGATTGTGCTCGCGCATACGGCAGGCGAAGACCAGTTCCCTGGGAGCACGCTGTTCGGTTTCGGCGAGAGTGTGCTAGCTGGTGTCGACATGCTCGACCTGAACGTGATGCTGACCTCCGACGGAGTACTGATCGTGCAACACGACGCGACCGTCGATCGCCTGACCAATGGAACGGGCGCGCTCGCCGACCTGACCTACGACGAAGTGGCGGCACTCGACAACGCGTACTGGTTCACCATCGATTGCGGAGTATGTACCGATCAGCCCGTCGAGGCGTACGTGTACCGCGGCATACGTACCGGCGACAAGCCTGTGCCGGAGGGATACACCGGCGATGACTTTGCAATTCCTACGTTCCGCGCTTTGGTCGAACGGTTTCCAGATCTGCCACTGAACATCGAGATCGAAGGCACGGGCCAGCCGGCACTCGACGCGGCCACTGTGCTGGCGGATGAACTGGTCGAGCTGGATCGGGCCGACGCATCGGTTGTCACCTCGTTCGACGATGCAACCGTCGTCGCGTTCCACGAGCTGTTGCCCGATGTCGAGATATCGCCGAGCCTGGGGCCGGCTTCGGCGTGGGTGGTCGATGGTACGCCGCTACCCGAGGGTCAACGCATTCTGCAGATTCCGCCGGTCTTCGGCGCCCTCGTCGTGATCACGCCCGAGCTGATCGAGCGGTCGTTGGCAGCCGGATACGTGATCTGGGTGTGGCCTAACGATCGTGCGCTCGAGAACTACGACTCGTACATCGCGTATCTCGAGGCGGGCATCACCGGGTTGAACATCAACTTCCCCGCGGAGGGCGTACGCGCCGTCGAAGACTTCATGGCCTAAACCTCGGCAGCGACGGCAAGTCGTTCCAAGGTCTGCTCCATTCCTGTGCGATTCACCTCGGCACGGTTGCGTACGCCGGTGACGGTGGTGGCGACCTTCGCGAAGAGGGTCGATCGATTGTCGTACCAAGTTTCCGTGACTCGCGTACCACCTGTCGTCGGTTCCAACGTGTAGCCCCACTTTGCAACCGGGAATCCTCGACTCGTCACCTCAAAGACGAACTCGCGGGGACGGTCGGCGACGAGAACCTTCGCGAGGGTGCTCCAGCGACGCCAACCATTTTGATTCTTACCCTTGAAGCGGGCGTCGCGCGCGGCGCCAGTGGCACCTTTCATCCAGCGACCGCCCTGGTTCTCGGGCGACCACTCGCCCATCCGAGGAAGATCAGTGATCAGATCGTAAAGACGTTCCGGTGTCGCGGATATCACTCGCGACACACTGACCGTCATCACGGGAGTAATTGAAGTGTTCATGATCGCTATCTGAACAGATCGCGGGACTGATCGCGCAACACGGGGGCGATGGTCGCACCGTCGTCGACATCCCAGGCGTAACCGCGAATCAACGCCACCGGCACGCGGGAGAGGTTGCCCTTCACCAACTCGGCGGCGCCGGCTAGCTCGTCGGCGGTGCACAGAGCTTGCACTTGGAACTGGTGCCCGTGCGGGTCGACCTGGCCGATGTAGCTGAGGATTGGCTGCATGCCAGCGATGCCGATAGCGATGTCGGTCTGGCCTTCGCGCCAGGCGCGGCCGAATGTGTCGGAGATGATCACCGCTGCGTTGGAGCCGTTCGCGACGAGTGTCGCGCGGATATTCCGTGCGGACGCGTCGGGGTCGAGTGGCAGCAATACTGCTCGGCCATGCGCACCCGATGACGACTGGTCGACGCCGCTGTTCGCGCAGACGAATCCGTGGTGCGTCTCGGTGATCAGGACCGGGCCAAGCTGGCGAACGATGCGTTTCGCCTCACGAAGCACGACCTCGGTGACGGCGGCGTCCTTGCCCCACGTGGCCGACCATTCGCGGGCGAACGACGAGGGTTCGATGCTGGCGAGCTCGACGGTGCGGCCCTCCGCCTTCGACACGATCTTCGACGTGACCACCACGATGTCGCCGTCGGCGATCGGTGTTCCATTGGTCGCCGCGACGTTGCCGATGACTGCGCCGAGATCTGTGCCGGCCTCGATCTCGGGGAGACCGGTGACGCCATAGATCTGCAGCGGCCCATTGTCCTTGAACGACACGGGGCGACGGTAGCACCGGTCCCTAGAGTGGCGGCATGGTCTCCGCGATCTTCGACCCGGCCGCTTGGCACGAGGTCCCCGGATTCGAATTCGACGACATCACCTACCACCGCGCTGTCGAGCACGGAACGGTACGCATCGCGTTCAACCGACCGGAAGTGCGCAACGCGTTCCGTCCGCGCACGGTCGATCAGCTCTATTCCGCACTCGACCACGCACGCATGAGCACCGACGTCGGCTGCGTGCTATTGACCGGCAACGGCCCGTCGCCGAAGGATGGCGGCTGGGCGTTCTGTAGCGGCGGCGACCAGCGAATTCGCGGCCGCGACGGCTACAAGTACGCGGAAGGCGAGACACGAGACACGATCGAAGCTGGACGCACCGGGCGCCTACACATCTTGGAAGTGCAACGGCTGATTCGATTCATGCCCAAAGTGGTGATCTGCGTCGTGCCCGGGTGGGCTGCCGGTGGAGGCCACAGCCTGCATGTCGTCAGCGACCTCACCCTCGCCAGCCGCGAACACGCGCGGTTCAAGCAGACCGACGCCGATGTCGCGAGTTTCGACGGCGGATTCGGGAGCGCGTATCTGGCCCGCCAGGTCGGCCAGAAGTTTGCACGCGAGATCTTCTTCCTTGGCCGCGAATACAGCGCCGACGACGCGCACCGCATGGGCATGGTCAACGCGTCGGTGCCGCACGCCGAGCTCGAAGCGACTGCGCTGCAATGGGCGAAGGAGATCAACGGCAAGAGCCCGACCGCACAACGCATGCTGAAGTTCGCTTTTAACATGATCGACGACGGACTGATCGGCCAGCAGGTCTTCGCCGGTGAGGCAACGCGTCTGGCGTACGCCAGCGACGAAGCCGAGGAGGGGCGTGCTTCGTTCGTCGAGAAGCGTGCTCCTAAGTGGGACGCGTTTCCCTGGCACTACTGATTGGTAGTCCGGTGTCGTTGCGCAACTGTTCTGCCGCCGGCACGAAGTAATTCATCAATGTGCTTCGAATAGTTTCCGAGTCGGTCGCCTTCTCGACCGCGGCGGCCATGTGCAACAACCATCGATCGCGCTCTGCGGGACCAATGCGAAACGGCATGTGCCGCAATCGCAAGCGCGGGTGACCACGTTCCTCTGAGTAGGTCTGTGGCCCGCCCCAGTACTGCGCAAGAAACAAGGTGAGGTGTCGACGAGAGTCTGCGAGATCATTCGACGGATATAGCGGGCGCAGCAGCGCATCCGTAGCGACCCGTTCGTAGAACG
>JANWKM010000136.1 GCA_025451395.1 Ilumatobacteraceae bacterium | reverse complement strand
GGCTGTTGCTGACGGCGTTGATCATCTTCGCGCCGTCCTTGATGATGCCGCGTTGTTCAAACTCCTTGCCGACCATGTAGCCGGTCGTGTTCTGCAAGAACAGCAGGGGAGTGTCGATCTGGTTGGCGAGTTGGATGAACTGTGTCGCCTTCTCGGCTTCCTCGCTGAACAGCACGCCGTGATGGTTGGCGAGGATCCCGATCGGAAACCCATGCAACTCCGCGAAGCCTGTGACTAAGGAACTGCCGTACAGCGGCTTGAATTCGTCGAACTCGCTGTCGTCGACGACGCGGGCGATGACGTCGCGTGGATCGAAGGGGATGCGAGGGTCGACGCTTGGAATGCCGAGCATTTGCTCCGGGTCGTACTTCGGCGGCAGCCCGGCACCACGCCGCCCCGCGCCACGCTTGCGGTAGTTGATGCGCCTGATGATTTGTCGACCGAGGCGAATCGCATCCATTTCGTCGACGGCGAGGTAGTCGGCCAAGCCACTCACACGCGCATGCATCTCGGCGCCACCGAGGCTTTCGTCGTCGCTCTCCTCACCGGTCGCCATCTTGACCAGCGGCGGTCCGCCGAGGAACACCTTCGAGCGCTCCTTGATCATGACGACGTAGTCGCTCATGCCCGGCACATACGCACCGCCCGCCGTCGAGTTGCCGAACACGATCGATACCTGCGGGTTGCCGAGTGCGGAAGCATGCGTGATGTCGCGAAAGCCGCGGCCACCGGGGATAAAGATCTCGCTCTGCGTTGGCAGATCAGCTCCACCGGATTCGGTGAGGCTGATCACCGGCATCCGGTTCTCGCGTGCGATCTGCGCAGCGCGTTGGCTCTTGCGCAACGTGAATGGATTGGTGGCGCCGCCGCGTTGCGTCGAATCGTTTCCGCCGACGATGCACTCGACGCCCTCGACAACTCCGATGCCGGCCACGTTTCCGCCGCCAACAGGGAACTCGGTACCCCACGCGGTGAGCGGCGACAGCTCGAGAAACGGTGTGTCGGGATCGAGCAGCAACTCGATTCGTTCCCGCACCAACATCTTGCCGCGGCCGCGTTGACGGGCGACCTTCTCTGGGCCACCTCCAGCGTTGACGATTGCGAGCTGCTCGTCGTGGGCGGCAACTTGGGCAGCGAGCGCGGCGCGGTTCGCGCGATAGCCCTCGCTCGTTTCGTCGATGCGGTCGGGCAGCACCGGCACTTCAGGTGCTCCACTTCGGCGGTGTCTTGGAGGCGACGGCGCGCATGCCTTCGGTCGCTTCCGGCGAATTGAATAGCGCTTCGCTCAGCGCTTGCATGTCGGCCATGTCGCGCGATGCGCTTCGCAGTATGCGGCGCGTTGCAGCAACGGCACCAGGTGCGCCGGCGAGAATGCCGGTGACCAACGTCGCGACCGCCGCCTGCACATCGTCGGCGACGTGTGTGACCAGCCCCATGTCGAGCGCGCGAGCGGCATCGAACTGCTCGCCGGTCAGGAACGCTGCCGCGACCTTGCTCCATGAGCACCGAGCGAGAATCGGCACGCTGATGATCGCTGGCGCGACGCCGATGCGCACTTCGGGGATGGCGAATGTGACGCCCGCTTCGACAACGACAAGATCGCAAGCGGCCATCAGTCCCACGCCACCCGCTCGAGCCGGGCCGTTGACCGCGGCGATCGTCGGTGCAGTTCCCGAACCCAAACGCTCGATGGCGCGCACCATCAGCGAGCTGGTTGTTCCAATCGTCGAGCGGTCGCTTCGCTCCTTGATATCGGCGCCTGCGCAGAACACGGGCGGTGTGTGGGTCAAGACGACGACTCGCACACCGGGCTGTTCAGCCACGTCGAGTCCTTCGTGCAATTGCTCGAGCAGCGCACGCGACAGTGCGTTGCGATTGCTGGGCGAGTCGAGCGTGATGGTCGCCACGCCACCCTCGACGCTGCAATGCACAAGTCGTTCGCCAGCTCGGTCACTCACGGCACCGACTGTATGCTCAGTTCCCCATGTTGGGTAACTGAGCGAAGTAACCGGTGACGTCGATGATCACGAACGTCGATCCGGACTGATCGCCACCCCAGATCTTGATGGTGCGGTCTGCTGCGATTGGAACAATCGCGGCGTTGGCCAGATCGCCGGTGCCGTTGAAATTGATCGCCGAGGTGGTGAAACCCGTGGCATCCCCTGCAGTGACGGATACGAAGTTTGGCCCGGTCGCACCAGCGATCGTGATGTTGTAGGCAATGGCAGTCGCCCCCGCGGGGATGGCGTTCGGTGCGTTGACGGCACCGAAACTGTCGTGGCCATCCTTGATGCTGATGACCTTCGAGCCATTCGGGGCCAGCAACCCGCTGCCGGCGTAGGCGGGGTTGCGGGAATCGAATGCTCTCATCGGAGCGATCGGGTAGAACACGGTCGCCGGACCGGTAGACACAGCAGGCACCTGATATGTGATTTCGACGCCGCAGAGCGTGTGGAAGTTGACGGCAGCCTTCGTCAGATCAACTGAAATCGAATGAAATCGATGCGCACTGGAGAATGGAGAGGTAACAAAGCTTCCGACCACCTCGTTGAGATTGTCGGCGCTGGCCAGTGCGAAGTCGCCGGAGGCACCGGTTGTGTCGAACGAGGTGACAAGGGCCTCCGTTTTGGACACCACGCCGAGGTTACTCACTGTGAAGTCGACTCTGATGAGACGAATGTTGATCTGAGTGGTATCGCTGTCACGGCCGTATGCAATGACCTGTTTGATTCGTGCGCCATCAGGAAGTTCGACAGCAGCGCGCACGGTGGCAACAGCGTGACTCGTGGTGATCGAGGGATACACGCAGATATCGCCGTCCAATTGAATGACGTCGCCATCTTCAACGTCGGTGATGAACGCCGTCGCCGGAATGAACTTGGTCAGCACTGTTGAATCGTATGTATTACTGCTGGTGACGATCGGTTCGAACTCATCAGCGAGTGTTCCGTTGGCGACGGTAGCGATGCCGCCTACGACGAAAACCATGGCTACCGCTGTCCTATTGCGTACTGAAAACCTCATCGCGCCCTCCTAGTTAACGGTCTCGGTCGGTGGAACGAGAATAACTAGTCGGAGTCGGCGGTGATTTCGCGCAGGAAGGCCTCAGCCTCCGCCCGCGATCGGGTTCGCTTCATCGGAGGCAATGCCTTCACGATGTCCCAGCGATAGTTGGCTTTGCCGAGCCGAGGATCCATCACCGCGACGACACCGCGGTCGTGCGCGTTGCGAATCAGTCGTCCAGTGGCCTGGGCCAGCAGCATCGAGGCACGCGGCAAGTCGATCAGCTTGAACGCGTCGGCCCCCAATAGTTCACGACGCGCTGACAGCAGTGGGTCGTCGGGTCGCGGAAACGGAATGCGGTCGATCACGACCAAGCTCAGCGTTCGACCCGGAATGTCGACACCCTGAAAGAACCCGGCGGTGGCGAACAGGCATGCGTCCTCGTCGTCGCTGAATGCCTTCACCAGTGCCGTCTTCGGCAGGTCTCGCTGCGTGAGGATCGGAACCTTCACTCGCGCGCGCACGGCTTCGGCTGCTGCATCCATTGCCTTCCAACTGGTGAACAGCGCGAGCGTGCGACCGCCGGCAGCGGTGATCAACGCGACCAGCTCCTCGTGCACGGCCGCAGCAAAAGCGGGCGAACGCGGATCGGGCAGGTGCACGGCGCAATACAGCAGCGCGTGATGGGCATAGTCGAACGGGCTACCGACGTCGATCTCGTCGAAGCCACCGGTGGGCAAACCAACGCGCAGTCCCAACGAGGCGGGGATTGTCGCGCTGCACAACACCGCCGTTCGCTGCGACCACACACCGCGATCGAGGATGCCGCCCACCTCTAACGGTGCGATTTCCAAACGCGGGTAATCGGGTCCACCGCTGACGAATGATACGTAGCCCGCTCGCGCTTCCAAGGCGAGGTCGATCGTCTCTTGCAGTCGCGTCGCGAGTTGTTGTCCCCGCTCGACGCGAGATTTTGCGTCGGCCACATCTGTCTTGATCCCCCGCAGCGCATCCTGCGCCTTCTGTATTCGACCTCGCACGTCGATCAAAATGTCCTGCACCGAGTCGGGGAACGGCAACGACAATCGCTGTCCGAGGAACGGGACCAGCGCGTCGCGCACGGTCGCTGACGCTTCCGCGATGGCACCTACGACAACCGGGTCGTCGAGCACTCGCTTCAACGCGACCGCGAGTCGAGCGAAGCGACCGCCCGCGATCTGCGCTCCGACCGTGTCGCTCATGATGTCTTCCAGCTGATGCGCTTCGTCCATGACCACGACGTCGTGTTCGGGCAAGATCATCCCGCCGCTGCCGACGTCGAGTCCATAGAGGTGCATGTTGACGACGACAACGTCCGCTACCTTGGCCCGCTCGCGCGCTGCCTCGGCGAAGCACACTGTGCCCATCGGACACTTCGCGGCACCAGGACACTCGTCGCTGCCAACACTCACGGCCTGCCACGACCGGTCGCTCGGTGCCCAACTCAGCGACGCCTGATCTCCAGTGTCGGTGGTACCCGACCACGCGACGAGGCGATTGATCTCGACCTTGGTAGTCGCGGCGAAGTCCTCCAATTCCAGTTGACCGGTCGCCGCGTCTTGGATCTCGCGCACTCGCTGCATACACACGTAGTTGCTCCGGCCCTTGAGCACCGCAAAGTCGAAGGGCACACCAAGGTGCTTGATCAGGAACGGCAGGTCCTTCGCTGCCAATTGATCTTGCAACGCCTTCGTCGCCGTCGCCACTACTACGCGTTTGCCAGCGAGAATGCTCGGCACTAAGTAGCCGATCGTCTTGCCGGTGCCAGTCCCGGCCTGTACGACGAGATGGCGGCCGGATTCGATCGCCGCCGCGACCGCGGTGGCCATGTGCTGTTGGCCGGGCCGTTCCTCGGCGGCGGGCAGGGCCTGTGTGACGCTCGCCAGCGCTTGCAGAACTGTCATTGGCGCACGAGCGCAAGCGCAGCGTCGAGGTCGTCGGCATCGAAGTCGGGCCACGGACGCTCCGTGAAGTACACCTCGGAGCCTGCGCTCTGCCACAGCATGAAGTTGGAGATGCGTATTTCACCCGACGTGCGCACCATCACATCGATCGGTGGTAACTCGGGCAGGTACATGTTGCGATCGATCGCCGCCTGGTCGATGGCACCGGCGGCCGCCGCAGCCTGCGAGGCGTGCACCATCTCGGCGTGGCTGCCGTAGTCGAACGCCACTGTCAACACCATGCCCGTGTTGCCGGCGGTGTCGGCGATCGCCTTGCGAATTGCACGCTGCACATACCGCGGCGTGCGCGCGCCGCGACTGTTGAATGGTCGACCCATCCACTGAATGCGCACGTTCAGCTCATTCAATTCGGCGACGCGACCGAACAACTTCTTGTGGAGGCCGAGAATGTGGCGCACCTCGGTGCGGGGCCGCACCCAGTTCTCGGTCGAGAAGCCGAAGACTGTGAGCCAACCAACGTTTCGTTTGACGGCTACTCGAACCAGTCGGGCAAGATTCTCTTCGCCCTCGGTGTGACCTTCGGTGCGCGGCAGGTTGCGCCGCTTCGCCCAGCGCCCATTGCCGTCCATGATGCACGCGACATGCACCGGGTTTGGCTGGTCAGAAGGCACAGTTTCCACCCTAGTGGTAGAGGTTTCCGACACGGCCTGCACGACCGAAGCCAACGTGGGACAATACACGCGTGAGTTCTCAGCCCCTCGACTCGACACCTCCGCTGCACCACTTGATTGTCGTAGGCGGGACGCTGCGCGAGTGGGCCTCCCTCGCGCCTGGTCAGTGGACCGATCGCCTGACCGAGCTTGGCAAGGTTGCCGACCACATCGGTGCCCGTTGGCTGATACTGCGCCCGTTCGCCAATTCGTTGGACCGCGATGCACTCGATGAAGTGCCGGTGCGCTCGGTGACGGTCGGCGGTTGCTCGGTCGAAGCGCAACCCGATGGCGATGGTCGTGAGCGATTTGTGCGCGCGGCCGCAACGCTGCACGCGGCCGGCAAACCGATTACCGAGAGCGCCATCGACAGGTTGCTGAATGCGCCAGCCGACGTCGACCCGGATCTGGTGGTGATCGTCGGCGCTGGCCACCGCACCCCACCGTCGCTCGTGTGGGAGTTGGCTTACAGCGAGTTGGTGTACGTCGACACGACGTGGCAGCACTTCGGTGCGGCGCACCTCGACGACGCGATTGGTTCGTACGCGCATCGCCATCGCCGCTTCGGCGGCATCGACTAGCTCGAGCACCGCGAGATGGCAAGCCACCTCTACCGCGACACCGCCGTCGTGTTGCGCACCTACAAGTTGGGTGAGTCCGATCGCATCGTCGTGCTGCTCACCGAGCACCACGGCAAGGTACGTGCCGTTGCCAAGGGCGTGCGCAAGACACTCTCGCGCTTCGGCGCGCGACTGGAGCCGATGAGTCATGTTCGTCTCTTGCTCGCGCAGGGACGCGATCTCGACATCGTCAGCCAAGCCGAAGCTGTTGAATCGTTAGCGCCACTCAGGGCCGACCTCGATCACCTCACCGCCGGCATCGCGGTGCTGGAAGCTGCCGATCAGATGTCGCTCGACCGCGAACCCAACGCAAACCTGTATCGAATGGTTGTCGGTGCGCTGCGCACGATTGGCGAGCAGGGCGCAGCACTGGTCGTGCCTGCGTTCTTCTGGAAGCTGCTGGCACTCGAAGGAGTGCAGCCGCAACTCGATGTGTGTGTGCGTTGCGGTGAAGACAACGCGCTGGTGTCGTTCGACATGCAACAAGGCGGAGCGCTGTGCCGCAACTGCCGCAGCGGTGCACCGATGAGCGAGGAAGCGCTCGACCTCATGCGCATGATCCTCGGTGGCCGATTGAAAGAGGCGTTGGCAGCCCCATCGTCGAGCGCGACACACGAGGTCTCGACGCACGCGACGAAGGCGTTAGAACATCACATCGAGCGACGGCTCAGAACCGTCGCCATGTTCGAAGCGC
>JANWKM010000135.1 GCA_025451395.1 Ilumatobacteraceae bacterium | reverse complement strand
CGTCTGTCATCAATCATGTGCGCAAGCACCCCGATGTCTCAGCGGCCGATGTTGCGGCCTCGTTCCAGGCGGCCGTCGTCGATGTGCTCGTCACTAAAGCTCGGCGCGCAGCCGAACAGGTCGGCGCGCGCGGCTTGGTGCTTGGTGGGGGAGTCGCCGCCAACTCACTGCTGCGCGAGCGATTCCTGACCGCGTGCACCGATGCGAGCATTCATGGCTTTCTGCCCAGCCGGGAACTGTGCACCGACACTGCGGCGATGATCGCGGCCACCGGTTGGCATCGGCTACGCAGCGATGGGCCAACGTCGTTGAATGCAGGGGCATACCCCAATCTGCGGCTGCCGCTACTCACACTGTAAACCCGAACGACGTGTAGTTAACGGCACGGCGGTACCGTGATTGACCGTGCAGATTGGCTCGTTCACACTCGCCGCACCCGTGGTGCTGGCGCCAATGGCAGGCGTGACCAACGCGCCATTCCGCACGATGTGCCGTCGATTCGCTCCCGGCTTGGTCTACGTGAACGAAATGGTGATGGCGACGGCGGTCGTGCACGGCAACGCGAAGACCGAGCGCATGATGACTTTCGGCGCCGACGAGCAGCCGCGCAGCCTGCAGATGTATGGCAGCGATCCACTCGTGCTGGCCGAGGCGGTGCGCAAGGTTTGTGGCGCGGGCCAGGTCGATCACATCGACATCAACTTCGGGTGCCCGGCCGCGAAGGTCACACGCAAGGGAGGCGGCGCGGCGGTGCCGGCGAAGGCAAACCTGCTGCGCGAGATCGTGCGTGGAGCCGTGGCAGCAGCGCAACCGTACGACGTGCCGGTCACGATCAAGTTCCGCATGGGCCTGTTCGATTCGCTGCTCACGTACATCGCCACCGGTCGCATCGCTGCCGAAGAGGGTGTCGCCGCGATCGCATTGCACGCTCGTACGGCCGAACAGCACTACGCCGGCCACGCCGACTGGAACGCGATCGGCGAGTTGAAGGCGGCGGTGCCCGAGATTCCCGTCTTGGGCAACGGCGACATTTGGGAAGCATCCGACGCAGTGCTGATGATGCGCGAGACTGGTTGCGATGGCGTGGTGATCGGTCGCGGTTGCCTCGGTCGGCCGTGGTTGTTTCGCGATCTTGTGGAAGCGTTGAACGGTCGCCCTGTCGCGGCGTCACCGCTGCTTGGCGAGGCGTGTGCAGTGATGGCCGATCACGCACGGCTGTTGGTCGAGCATCTCGGCGAAGATTTGGCGATGCGCGATTTCCGCAAGCACACCTCGTGGTATCTCACCGGCTATCCGGTCGGGGGAGAGGTGCGGCGCCAGTTCAGCGGAGTGTCGACGTATTCCGAGTTGGAAGACTTGATCGCCCCACTCGATCCGACAATTCGCAGTGTCGACGGTGGTGAGCGCATTCGTCGTGGGCATACGAACGGTCCGATCCGGGTTGTGCTGCCGGAGGGTTATCTCGATCACCTCGATGACCTGACTATTCCCGACGACGCCGACGTGCTGGCGCTCAGCGGCGGATGAGAACGGCCATTGTCTTAGCGTCGGGTTCGCCTCGCCGCCGCGAGTTGCTCGAGCAACTCGGTCTCGCATTCACGCTTGCAGCACCCGATGTCGACGAGTCGCCGCTACCCGGCGAGAGTCCGATCGCGTACGTCGGCCGCGTCGCGATCGACAAGGTCAACGCCATCCTCGTGCCTGACTCGTTGGTGATCGCGGCCGACACGACCGTGGAGCTCGATGGCCAGATCATCGCCAAGCCGGTTGATATCGACGATGCCCGTGCGATGTTGCGACGACAGTCGGGTCGCACGCAAAGGGTGCACACCGGCGTTGCGCTGAAACTCGGCGACCGCTTAGTGACGACAACAGTGACGTCGCTCGTCAAGTTTGTTGCGTTGACCGACGAGACGATCGAGTGGTACCTCACCACCGGTGAACCGCTCGACAAGGCCGGCGCATATGCAATTCAAGGTGCCGGCTCGGTCTTGGTGGAGAGCGTCGAGGGCAGCGTCAGCAACATCATCGGCCTGCCGCTGCACAAGGTCCTCGAGCTAGCCGCCGAACTGGGTGTCGACCTCCTTTCCTGACACCGCGTTTGTTCGCTGCCGCACGGTATGCGTGCACGCGCGAACAAACGCTAGAGAGTTGCGACGACTTCCTCGCCGATCCACAACTCCACGAGCTCGAACTCATCCGGTAAAACGGTTGCCGCCGCCAGGCCTGGTAGGTCGGCGCTGAGTTCGACGAGCGGGAACGTGTCGACTGTCCCGTCGGCGAGGGTGATGCGAATCTCAGCGTCCGCTCCCAGCCCGCGTTCGACCATCGCATACACGAATTGACGGCCGGTCGGGCCATCGGTATACCGGAGGAGCGACACGTCCAAGAAGATCTCCGCGTCGCACGCGGACTCGGCGGCATCAGCCGATTGTTGCTCTGTACAGATCGACATCGCACCGTCCTCGCCGATCTGTGCCGTGAGTGCAAAGGTGGTGCCTGTCTCGGCGTCGACACCTTCGTACAGCGTTACGCCGCTTCCGACTTGGATGCTCGTCACGTCGTCGGGGATGAACGAGACCTCTGAGACGTCAACGACTTCCGCCCACTCGTCTTCGGTCGCTGGCCGCACCGATTCGGCCAGTGCAAGGGTCGCTTCGATTCCGTCGGCTCCGACGACGACGATCAGGCGACCACCCTCGACCCACGCGACCACTGAACCGACTTCGCCGCCGGCGCCGAAGGGATCCGACATATCGTCGACGACGATCGCGTCCTGACCGTGTACCGACTGCCCTTCCTGACCGCCGAGGGCGAATCGCAGCATCGCCATCGTGGTTCCGCTGGCGACTGGCTGCGTCGCGATGGAGTAGGCGACGCCACCGTCTTCGAAGTCACCGTCAAAGTCGCCGTAATGCACGCTCACTATGCCTGGCTGAACCACGAATGGTGTCGTTGCTTGGATCAAGGTATTTACTGCCACGGTGTAGTCAGCGATGTCGCCGATTGGCACCATGGTGCCCAGCACCCTGTCGGTGGAAAGAGTTGGCACGCCATCGTCGACGCCCACCGCTTCCGCGAAGTTCAGACTCTCGGGAAGCGACATGTCCGATGAGACCACACTGAATATCCAGCCATCGACCGGGCCGAAGGTGATTTCCCGGGTGCCGCCAGCGACGGATCCGATAACCGCCGGCGTATTTTGCACCGTGCCGGCGGTCTCGCTGTCGTCGAGCTCCAAGTCGGGCTCGAACTCGCTGCCTTGCTTGACGCTGAAGAATGCCGCCCAGGTTCCATTCGATCGTTCCGCAAAGACGTCCCACGTCACACCCGGTTCCGCAAAGAAGTAACCCTCGGCATCGCTTAAGCCGCCGAAGAACTGATTCTCACCACTGATGTTTCCGAGCGAAGCCGCCGCCAGTTCTGCCGGTGGGTTGTCGAAGACCAGCTCCTCGGTCAGCGTCAAGTTCGGAGTTGCACCATCGGGGAACGACTTGGTCTCGTCCGTGCGCCACGGACTCCACACCAGCAGTCCGGCAACTGCAATTCCGATCACGCTCGTAATCGCGGCTGGCGTCACCCATCGCCGTCGATTGGGTCGCGTCGCCACATCGGGCTCGTCGTCTTCGGCAAACGCGCTGGCATCGAACTCGACAAAGTCGATGACGTCGATCTCGTCGGGGTCGACCTCGCCGAACGCATCGCGCATGGTGCAGTCTCGCACCGCATCCTTTGAATCCTCCCCGCGACCAACACATCTGCGTTTGTTCGCGCGTGCACGCATACCGTGCGGCAGCGAACAAACGCTAGAGAGTTGCGACGACCTTTTCGCCGATCCACAGTTCCACCGCGCCGTGATCAGCGGGTAAGACGGTTGCTACCGCTGGTCCCGGCAGTGCTTCACCGTGGTCGATGAGCGGGAACGTTTCGATGGTTCCGTCGGCGAGGGTGATGCGAAGTTCGGCGTCCTCTCCCAACCCGCGTTCGACAACGGCCAAAACGAGTGAGTGACCCTCGCCATCTCCAGCCCAGAGAAGCGGCAACTCGAGACCGCTGGGTTGTTCGACGCCGCAGCTTCCGGTTGATCCAACGTCGGACTGTTCGTTGATGCACATCAACAAGCCTTTGCCGCTGATCTGCGCCGAGAAGCTAAAGGTGGCACCCGTTTCAGGGTCGACACCCTCGTACAGGGTTACGTTGTCGCCGAAATTGACACTGGTTGTGTCGACGGGGAACAGCGGAATGGAGAGTGGAGTCTGCGAAGCGAGGACGACCTCGGCCCACTCGTCGTCGGTTGCTGGTCGTACCGTCTCGGCAAGCGCGAGCAGCTCTTCGGGGGAGACGTTGCCCGCCACCAGGATCAGGCGACCGTCCTCCACCCAACCGATCACCCAATCTGCAAGGACTCGCGACTTGATCATGACGGCCGGTTGGCTATGGACCGTCGTGGGCTCGCCAGCACCAAGTACGAATTCCACCATTGGCAACGCGTCGGATGGGACCGCAATCGAGCCGAGCGACACAGGGTCTTCAGGCGTTCCCCATCTCAGCAGCGTTGGTTGCGCGGCCCCGGTGCCGTGTTCGTCGTGGAAGAGGTCGGTCAGCAGGACGACGCAATCGAAGGCAGCGACACTTCCGATCGGCACCATGTCGCCGAGGTCGTAGCGGGTGCGCAACGCCGGCAAGCCGTCGACAAGCCCGACCTGATTGGCGAACTCGAGTGCTTGGCTCTCGTCGAGCATGTTGGTGGTGACACGCCACGTGCGACCATCGATCGGTCCCCACTCGACTTCACGGCGTACTCGCACGCGCCGCAGCTTGGCGCCAACACCGTTCACGGTCGCCAGCGTCGTCGACTGGGGCGCACTCTGCAGGCTTGACGTGCGCGTACGGAACAAGGCCCACCGGCGCGTGAGATACCTGCCGTAGGGCTCACCAAACACGTACCCCAGCTCGGGCCTCACGCCTGTCGGCGCGGGCGGCAACTCGACCTGGATGAGCTGGCCGGGAGGATCGTCGAGAACCAGCTCGTCGGTGAGCCCAGCGACGGGCACCGGCGCCGGCTTGAAGACTCGCCACTCGGGGGGTTCAGGCCACCAGACGGCGATAGCGACAGCAAGGACTGCCAACAGCCCTACGGCTTTCAGCACCACCTGCGACCAGTTGATTCCCGGGCGGGGAGCGTTGTCGACGAATACAGCCCGGTCGACATCGATCAGGTCGATTCGTTCGTGCTGCTCGTCTGCCGCCCCCATCAGGGCCCAGTGTCCCACGCTAGAGAAGTGTCGCACGGCTGGCGAGAATCCTGCTGGCCGCTGGCACTCGTGTGTTGTTAGCACTCTCGTCTTCCGGTTGCTAATAGCCCCCGCCACCTCGTAACCTGGCACTCACACCGGCCGAGTGCTAACTCTCGCCGGTCCGGTTCAACCCACATTTGCCCTTGCCAACGGAGGCCTGCACCACATGAAACTGAAGCCCCTCGATGACCGCATCGTCGTCAAGCCGAACGAGGCCGAGCAGACCACTGCATCGGGCCTCGTGATCCCTGACACCGCCAAAGAGAAGCCCCAGCAAGGCGAAGTTCTCGCCGTCGGCCCCGGCCGCTGGAGCGACGACAAGGGCACGCACACACCGCTCGATATCAAGGTCGGCGACATCGTGCTGTACAGCAAGTACGGCGGCACCGAGATCACCGACGGCGGCAAGGATCTGCTGATCCTGACCAGCCGCGACGTCCTCGCCATTGTGACGAAGTGAGTCGCTGAATTATGGCAAAGCAACTGAAGTTCCACGATGAGGCGCGTCGCGCCCTCGAGAACGGCGTGAACAAGTTGGCCGACACGGTCAAGGTCACGCTCGGACCGAAGGGTCGCAACGTCGTGCTCGACAAGAAATTCGGCGCACCCACCATCACAAACGACGGTGTGTCCATCGCGAAGGAAGTCGAACTCGACGATCCCTTCGAGAACATGGGCGCGCAACTGGTGAAGGAAGTCGCCACCAAGACCAACGATGTTGCCGGCGACGGCACCACTACGGCCACGGTGCTCGCGCAAGCAATGGTGCAACACGGCATGCGCAACGTCGCTGCCGGTGCCAACCCGATGGGCCTCAAGAAGGGCATCGAGAAGGCAGTTGCCGCGGCGGTCGAAAGCATCAAGAGCCAGGCCAAAGACGTCGACGACAAGCACCAGATCGCGGCCGTTGCCACGATCTCTGCCGCCGACGCATCAGTGGGTGAAGTCATCGCCAACGCGATCGACAAGGTCGGCAAGGACGGTGTTGTCACCGTTGAGGAAAGCAACACCTTCGGCACCGAGCTTGAGTTCACCGAGGGCATGCAGTTCGACAAGGGTTACCTCTCGCCGTACTTCGTCACCGACGTCGAGCGCCAAGAGGCGGTGCTCGAGGATGTTCAGGTGCTGTTCAGCGCCGGCAAGATCTCGACCGTCGCCGCGCTACTGCCGGTACTCGAGACCGTGATGAAGTCGGGT
>JANWKM010000134.1 GCA_025451395.1 Ilumatobacteraceae bacterium | reverse complement strand
CATGCCGGGCTCGTCACCCAACTCATTCCCTGTACGCCCAATCCGGCAGCGGCCAACTCGCCGAGGATCGACGGGTAGCTGACGTTGGCGGGGAAGTACGCGAAGAAACTGGGGTGCTGCCAATGGGTGATTCCGGGCATCACCAACTTGTCAAGATCGGCGAGCACATCGTCGAACGGTTCCGCCACCGCCGGAGGATGGGCGGGCAGTGACGCACGAATGTCGCCCGGCTGCACCTGGCTACCAACAGGAAAGCGTTCGACGCCCTCGATGTATTCGGCGATCCAATCGATCAGCGCGTAGCCGTGTTTGCGGAACTCTTCGGGTGTCATCAGTCGCCGACACCGCCCTCGACCAATTTCGCCCACGTTTTCGGGCCGACGATGCCGTCGACAGTGAGACCACGATCGGCCTGAAAGACCTTGACTGCCTCTTCGGTTTTGGCGCTGAACACGCCGTCGACGGGGACGATGATGCCGACAGCGCCGAGACGCGTCTGCAGTTCGATAACAAAAGAACCGCAGTCGCCGAGTTGCACGTTTGGCGGCGGAGGAGTCGTGACGTCATGGCATGGAACGGTGGTGGTTGTACTCGCATCGACGACGTCGGTTGGCGGGCTGCCGTTGAGTGCAGGGTCGGTCGCGATGGTCTCGCCCGTTTCAGCCTTGGAAGTCGCTTGGCTCGCACAGGCAGGTGCGGTCAGTAACAGCAGCGCGACAGGAACGAACGGACGCACGGGCCTCATTCAATCACGGTTGCATCGCGCGCCCGCACGCTGCGCACAACGCGCCAACCGATGAAACTCATCCCCGCGATCAGGACACCGAGCGCCAAGTACATCTGCCAGCCACCCTTTGCCTCACTGCCACAGTTCGGTCGCTCGACGGCACCGATGCAATCGCTCACGTTCTCGCGCGCAGGTAGGAACTCATTATCGGTAGAAGCGGTGGCTCTGGTGTCGGGACTCGCGGGCGCGCTCTCGGCCGCCTGATAGGGGTTCTCGCCACCGCAACCTGCGATGGAAGCGACGGCTAGAAGGAGGAGAACTGGCAATAGACGGCGGGCTACGGTGGAGGGCATGAGCAGCAACGATCTAGAAGATACCCGCAAGGAACTGGACAAAGAATTCGAGCAGTTTCGCAAGCGCATCGGCAAGCTTCACGACAAGCTCGAGAAGCTCGAAAAGATGGGCCCGACCGACGACATTTACGACGAGTTCAGTGAGTTCGAGGACATCGTCAAAGAGATTCGTACCGGAGGCCTCATCGGTTCCGGCCTCAAGGGACACCGCGAAGCCCGCGAGAAGTACATGTAGTCGCGCAACAAGTGACGGTGCTGGTCGTCGATTTCGGCGCGCAGTACGCACAACTGATCGCACGCCGAGTTCGCGAACTGAACGTCCATTCACGCATCGTTTCGCACCGCGTTTCGGCGGGCGAGGTGGCAGAAATGCATCCGGAGGCGATCATCCTCTCGGGCGGACCGAAGAGCGTGCATGTTGCAGGTGCTCCCACCCTTGATCCCGCGATCTACGAGCTAGGCATCCCGATATTCGGCATTTGCTACGGCGTGCAATTGATTGCGCAGCAACTCGGTGGCACCGTCGGCCGCGGAATGCGGGGTGAATACGGCCGTGCACGCATGACGCAAACGACGGACGACAGCACGTTGCTGGCGGGCACGCCAGCTGAACAGGACGTGTGGATGAGTCACTTCGATGCCGTCACGCACGCTCCGCCCGCTTTCATTGCCACAGCATCAACACCCGATGCACCGGTCGCTGCGCTGGAGTGCCTGGCTCGAAAGATTTGGGGAGTGCAGTGGCATCCCGAGGTTGCGCACACACCACATGGAATGGCAGTGCTGCAGCGATTTCTGCACGACCTCGCCGGATGCGCGCCGTCGTGGACGATGGGTTCCATCGTCGACGAGCAGGTGGCGGCAATCCGAGCACAGGTCGGTGGCGAGCGCGTGATCTGCGCGCTCAGCGGCGGCGTCGATTCGGCCGTTGCCGCTGCGTTGGTGCACCGCGCCGTCGGCCATCAGTTGGTGTGCATCTACGTCGACACGGGCTTGATGCGGTTGCACGAGAGCGATCAGGTCGTCGAGACGTTCAAGCGCAACCTGGGCATCGAGCTGATTCACGTCAGCGCCGGCGAGCGCTATTTCGAGAAGCTGGCTGGAGTCACCGACCCGGAAGAGAAACGCAAGATCATCGGCGAGTTGTTCGTGCGCATCTTCGAAGAACACACCGGCGGGCTCAGCGACGCGAAGTACCTTGTGCAAGGAACGCTCTACCCCGACGTGGTCGAGAGCGGTGGGACCGACGGCACCACAGCGGTCATCAAGAGTCATCACAATGTCGGTGGCCTGCCCGACGACATGACGCTGCAGTTAGTGGAGCCGCTTCGCGACCTGTTCAAGGACGAGGTGCGCAAGCTCGGCCGCGAACTAGGTCTGCCCGACGAGATCGTGCTGCGGCAACCCTTCCCGGGACCGGGGTTGGGGGTGCGCATTCTCGGCGAGGTGACCCCCGAACGGGTGGCGATTCTGCAGCATGCCGATGCGATCGTGCGCGAAGAAATCGCAAGCGCCGGCCTTGAGCGCGAGCTGTGGCAAAGCTTCGCCGTGCTCGCTGCGGAAGTGCGATCGGTCGGGGTGATGGGCGACGAGCGAACCTACGCCCACCCGATCATTGTCCGGGCAGTGACCAGCGATGATGCGATGACCGCCGACTGGGCTCGGCTCCCGTATGAAGTTCTGGAATCGATCTCGAATCGCATCATCAACGAGGTAACAGGTGTCAATCGGGTGGTCTACGACGTCACTTCCAAGCCCCCAGGGACGATTGAGTGGGAGTAGAACGGCAAGGTAAAGTCAGGCTTTCGCAACGCATTCGTAATATTTGATAGCCTGGTTCCTTCATGTTCTGTCGTGAAGGGATTAGCCCTGGCCGCCGAATCCGCAGCGCGATCCTGGGCATCTGTGTCCTCGCCGTTGGCGTGGTCGTCGGGCCGCAGGCGGCTCGTGCCGACGGTGTCGGCGACGCCCAACGCAAGCTGAATCAGATTGTGAGCGAGCTGGCGGACCTGCGCGATCAGATCGGTCAACTCGACGAGGACTACGCGGGAGCCCTCGATCGCCAGGAGGAATTGGTAGTCGAGATCGCGGCGTCGCAGGCTCGGGTCGACGAGATGACAGCGGTATTGGGCAAGGTCGCCGTCGTGCTGCAGCAGATTGCGGTCAAGCGTTTCACGTCCGGCGAGTCAATGGCGTTCAGCCCGATCTTCTCGAACGCCAAGGTATATAGCGACGCCGGTCAGCGTTCGGCGCTCTCAGCGTTGGCGGTCAACAGCGGCGAGGGCAGCATGGACGACCTGCAGTCGGTTGTTGATGATCTCGCTGCCGAACGTGATGCATTGGCAAAGAAGCAGGAAGAGGCGACGCAGCTGATCGCGTCGCTCGAGCAGAAGAAGGTCGAACTCACTGAACTCGAGAGCACGTTCAAGGCCAAGGAAGCACAGGCGGAGAGGGAAGTCGGCAAAGCGAAGTTACGAGCTGCCAGACAGGCTCGTGACGCGGCGGCCGCAACTCGCGCGCAACGTTCACGAATCACAACCGGTGGTGGTGGGGCAGCGACACCTCGGGGTGGTGGTGGCGGTGGTGGCTACACAGGTTCGGTACCAGCGGTCTCGGGCAGCGCCGGCATCGCAGTGCGAGCCGCGTACAGCCAACTCGGCGTGCCGTATCGTTACGCCGCTGAAGAACCCGGCGTTGCTTTCGACTGCTCGGGCCTGACGAAATGGGCGTGGGGCCAGGCGGGCGTCTCGCTGCCGCATCAGAGCCGAGCACAGTTCAACCAAACGGCGCACGTCCCCATCGATCAGGCGCAGCCCGGTGACCTCATTTTCTATTACTCGCCGATCGGTCACGTCGGCATTTATGTCGGTGGCGGGCAGATGATTCACGCGTCGTCGCCGAGCGAGCCAGTCCAGTTGACCAGCGTGCATTGGAACAAGGTCGTCGGCGTCGGCCGACCCGGCTGACCTACGCCGACCGCAACCTAGAACGGCAAGACCCAGTACCGTTGCCGCCCGTGCAGGGCATCGACATCGCGCCAGTGACCGAATGGATGGTGGCGAATGTCGCCGGTGCAGTTGCGCCATTCACGTTCGAAGTCATCGCCGGTGGTCGCTCGAACCTCACCTTTAAGGTCACGGCGGCCGGCGGCCAGCGGTTCGTGCTTCGGCGCCCTCCGCTCGCCCGAGTGCTGGCCACTGCGCACGATATGGCTCGCGAGCACCGCATCATCTCTGCTGTCGGTCGCACCTCTGTGCCAGTGCCGCCAGCACTCGGCCTGTGCACCGACGAAACGGTGAACGGCGTTCCGTTCTACGTCATGGGTTATGTCGACGGTGTGGTGCTCGACAGTCCAGAACGCGGTGCCGAATTGCCGATGCCGCTACGGCGAGTCGCCGGCGAACATCTCTTCGACGTGCTCGCTGATCTGCACGCGGTCGACATCGATGCCGTCGGCCTCGGCGATCTCGCCAAGCGCGAGGGCTACGTCGAACGGCAGGTCAAAAGGTGGAGCACGCAGTGGGAGCAATCGAAGACCCGGGAACTCCCTGCCGTCGACGAGGTCGCACGGAGGTTGCGCGAGGCCATGCCGATGCAGCAGGGAGTTTCAATTGCGCACGGCGACTTCCGCTTCGGCAATTGCTTGACCGATGCTGCGACCGGACGAATTACGGCAGTGCTCGATTGGGAGTTGTGCACACTCGGCGACCCGCTCGCCGACCTCGGGTATCTCGGTGTGTATTGGTTCCACGGCGATGTCAACTCGATGCGCGAGAACGACCCGACTCCCGCAGGAGGCTTTCCGACATTCCCCGAACTGGTCGACCGCTACGCGCGCCGGACAGGTCGCGATGTTTCGGGCATCGGCTATTACGTCGCGTTTGGCTGCTGGCGTCTCGCCGTCATCAGTGAAGGTGTGTACGCGCGGTATCTGCACGGCGCCATGGGCGACCCCGGCGACTTCTACTTCGAAGCGTACAAGATCGGTGCCGAAGTGCTCTCCGAGCGAGCACTCGATGCAATGACAAAGCTGCCGTGACTGATGTTCTGAAGGACTGGACGAAGTCGACGTTCACCGCCGCGGGTTACACGCGCGATGTGTATCGCCGTGGCAGCGGTCCTGGTGTGATCATCGTGCACGAGCTGCCCGGTCTCACTCCCAAGGTTGCGTCGTTCGCCGACGAGGTTGTCGCCTCCGGGTTCACCGTGCTGATGCCTTCGCTGCTCGGCACTCCCGGGCGCGAGTTCAGCACCGGGTACTTGGCCAAGTCGGCCGTGCAGCTGTGCGTGTCTCGCGAGTTCACACATTGGGCGCTGAACCACACGTCGCCGATCATCCGATGGTTGCGCGCGCTCGCTCACGAGCTGCACACCGAGCTTGGAGGAAACGGTGTTGGGGCACTGGGCATGTGTTTCAGCGGCGGTTTTGCACTCGCGATGATGGTCGAAGAAGCTGTTGTTGCGCCGGTGCTCAGCCAACCTTCGCTGCCTCTCGCAATCTTGGGCGCGGCGCGTGCGGCAGACCTGAACCTGTCGCCCGACGATGCACTAGTTGTCGCCCGCCGGGCAGCCGAGGGTTGCCAGGTGCTCGGGTTGCGTTTCACCGAGGACAAGTTGGTCGGCAAACGATTCGACACCCTGCGCGAACTGCTAGGGAATGCGTTCCTGGCCGTCGAGTTGCCGAGCAACGACAAGAGCGATCACAGCGTGCTCACCGAACAGCGCGACGAGTCCAGCGTTCAGCGCGTCCTGCAGTTCTTCCACGCCAAACTCTCGCCCAAATAGTTAGACGCGCCCAACCGTGTCGAGTGCGAACTGTTTGGCGACCCTGTAGTCGGCCTTG
>JANWKM010000133.1 GCA_025451395.1 Ilumatobacteraceae bacterium | reverse complement strand
AGGCCAGTGCCACCGGCGGCGCGTGCCCCGTAGTAGGCGGCGTGTTGCGCAGTGGGTTTGCCATCACGCGCATAGTTGGTGAGGTGAGCACTGAACACGATGCGGTTGCGAGTGCTGACGGGACCCAGTCGCAACGGAGTCCACAGGTAGCGGTACGCCATCGTTGGTCACCCTAACCAGGAGCGGTGTCGTACCTTCGAACCATCCAGTACGTGAACACAACGGCCGCGATGCCGAGCGCTGTCAACAACAGCTTGAGCCAACGCTTCGGCGGTGCAAAGACCTTCAACCGGTACTCGGCGAACTGGTACGCGAACGACACCGCGGCGACGGCAGCGGTCACGTGCACGAGCGCGGCCAACGCCATGCCGGTGATCATCCCGGCTTTGCGCGTGCCCTTCGGCCACACCACGGCCAGCACAACCGGGATCACGATGGCCATGCCGAAGCCGGTCACAAGCTCCAATCCCCACGGCAGGTCGTCGCCCATCCATGGCAACCACGCGCCCTTGTCGAACAGGTCGAGCGTCGCGAACCAACCAAGCACGACTATGGCGAGTAGCCCCAAGTAACCGAGCGACGCTCGCACTTTCGAGACGGTCCATGCCGTCGGCATACTCACCGCGCTCCACACCAACCAGCGACGAATGAACGGCGTGCCGAGATCGGCCATCGCATCGCGGAACACTCGATCAGCTTGCAGTTGCGAGATTTCCGCCGGACCCGTCCAATCCTTCAGAATCTTGCCTTCGCCATCGCGCCCGAGGAACGGCTCGGTCAGTGCGTCATGCACGATTGCCGCTGGAAGGTGTACCCCCGTCCGACCAACCAGCCACGTCATCAACTGCGGCACGCTGGTGAGGTCGGTGCGAAAGTCGTTCTTGTCGCGGGGCACGACGATGTCGGGCTCACCTCTCTCCTCGAACTCGCGGTCGCGGTACGCGATCCTGCGGGTGAGGAACCATTCTTCTGCCGCGGTGCCCGGCACCCGTTCAAGCGCAACGACGATGTCGTTGCCCGGCTGGTCCGGGTCGTAGAAGCGGTGGGTCTCCGCTTGGATCGGCATCTTCGGCATTTTCATGCCAGCAATCTTCGCGCTCAGGCGAGGCGGCGCGCGACCGTGTAACCGGCTAGCGCGGCCAGTACGCCACCGGCGACCGATATGCCGACGTAGACCGCAGCCAACACGGCGCGGTCGGTGCGAGCAAGAGTGAACGTCTCGTACGAGAACGTGGAGAACGTTGTGTATGCCCCCAGAAATCCGATTGCCAAAGGAACCGTTGTCGTCTCCGACCATCCCCGTTCGGTGCCAAATGCGAGGACGAACCCCAACAGAAACGACCCCGTGATGTTGATTCCAAGCGTCGCCCAAGGGAACGGACGGCTGCCGACAGCAAGCCCGATGCCATAGCGGGCGAGCGCGCCTAGCGCGCCTGCGATTCCAACCAACACAACTTTCACCTCCGGAATCCTAAGTGAGGTGTTCAGCCCGGCGAGCAAGGTATTCAGCGATGTCGTCGGCTCGTGTCCGGAGGTGTCGCCAGACCGACGAACGCGACCTTTGAACGGCGAAGGCAAACACGCGACTGCGGTCGCGACGAACGATCGTGAGGCCGCGGTAACTCGGTGTGCAGCTCTCGAAGTCGCGCCACGGAACGAAGTGAGTTTTGAGGGCGTTGCGAATCTCGATTCCTGTGAACGTTGCAACAATTCGAGGGTGGAGTCCCCATCTCCAGCAAACGAGGGCGCAGAGAATCAAGAGAGACGCTGAGACGAGACCGTCGACCATCCGGCCGGAGCGACTTGCCGACAAACTGGTCATCACTGCAATCGGCACGCAAGCCACGATGCCAATCCAACAGAAGATTCGTGCTGCTGAGGTCGCATGAAACTCACGTTCCTCCATGGTCGGCAGCTTGCCTCGTCGGCACCTCTCAGGGCAATGACACCCCGTCCGTAGAATGAGAGAACCATGAGCTCCAGCGACGAGTCACCTCCATCGCGTCAACTCGCGCTCGATCCGCTCGACCTGCAGTCGCTCAACCCCGATCAGCTCGATGCTGTCGTGCATCGCGGGGGACCGTTGCTGGTGGTCGCGGGCGCTGGTTCGGGAAAGACTCGGGTGCTCACACATCGGATTGCGCACCTCATTCATGAAGGGGTGCCACCGTCGGCGATTTTGGCGATCACGTTCACCAACAAGGCCGCCGACGAGATGAAGCAGCGGGTGGCCGCTCTCGTCGGTCCAATGGTCAAGGCGATGTGGGTGTGCACCTTTCACTCCGCATGCGTGCGCATTTTGCGTGCGAACGCCGAGGCGCTCGGTTATCCGCGCACCTTCAGCATCTACGACCAGGCCGACTCGCAGCGGCTCACAGGTTATGTAATTCGCGACCTTGGCCTCGACGCGAAACGGTTTCCGATCCGCGCCGCGCACGGACAGATCAGTTTGTGGAAGAACGAGTTGATATCGCCCGCCGCGGCGTTGGCGAAAGCCGAGAACCCGTTCGATCGAAAGCACGCCGAGATCTACTCCGAGTACCAAATCCGGCTGCAGCGTGCCGGCGCAATGGATTTCGACGACCTGCTGATGAAGACCGTCCAACTGTTTCGTGAGCACCCCGATGTGCTGGCGCAGTATCAACAGCGATTCCAACACGTGCTTGTCGACGAATACCAAGACACAAACATGGCTCAGAACCAACTCGCGCTCGCGCTCGCTGCCGAACACCAACAGGTGACCATCGTCGGTGACGGCGACCAGAGCGTCTACGGGTGGCGGGGTGCAGATGTGCGCAACATTTCCCAGTTCGAGGAGGAGTTCGACGACGTCACCACGATCGTGCTCGACCAGAACTACCGGAGCACACAGAGGATTCTCGACGCGGCGAACTCAGTGATCTCGAACAACCCCGGTCGCAAAGAGAAGCATCTGTGGAGCGAGAAGGGGAGCGGCGACCGCGTCGTTCGCTACCACGCCGAAGACGAGGGCGACGAGGCGACCTGGGTGGCGCGCACGATGCAATCGGTGCAAACCGCGACCCACCTGTTGTGGAAAGAGATGGCCGCTTTCTACCGCACCAACGCGCAGAGCCGCGTGCTGGAAGAAGCTTTCATGCGCTTCGGGATTCCATACAAAGTCGTGGGCGGTACTCGCTTCTACGACCGGCGAGAAGTCAAAGATGCGATGGCCTACTTGCGTGCGGCTGTCAACCCTGCCGACGAGGTCAGTATCAAGCGCGTTCTCAACGTTCCCAAGCGCGGCGTGGGCGACGGCAGCGTGGCCAAGCTCGATGCGTTGACAGCAGCGAACCGCAGCACGTTCATGGAAGCGATGCGCCATGCGCAAGAAGCAGGTCTCACCGGCCCAGCGGCGCGTGGCGTGGAGAGCGTCGTGCGGCTGCTCGATGCCGCCTCCGAGCTGGCAGCTCGCCCGGGAACTGGACCAGCCGACCTGCTGCAGTCGTTGCTCGACGACAGCGGCTACATCGCGGAACTCGAGGCCGAGGAATCGGTCGAAGCCGCCGGGCGACTGGAGAACATCGCCGAGCTGATCGGTTCAGCGCGCGAGTTCACACGCATCGACGAATTCCTTGAGCAAGTGGCTCTCGTTGCCGACACCGACGAGATCGATGACGACGATCGCGTCGTTCTCATGACGCTGCACAGCGCGAAGGGCCTCGAGTACCCGGTCGTGTTCCTCGTGGGACTGGAGGAGGGTGTGTTCCCACACATCCGCGCACTTACGGAACCGGCGGAGATGGAAGAGGAACGTCGCCTGGCTTATGTGGGCATCACGCGCGCACAGCAGAAGCTGTTCGTCAGTCACGCGTGGAGCCGACAACTCTTCGGTACCACCAGTTACAACCCGCCTAGTCGATTCATCGAAGAGATTCCCGCCGATCTCGTCGAAGAGAAAGGTGTGGTCGGCGGTGGCCGTACTTATGGCCGGGCGAGCATGCGTGCCCGCACCGACTATTCCAAGCCAGCTCCTTATCGCCGCAGCGCAACCTCGGTGAGCAGTTTCGATCCCGACGAACCCGACGACGGCCGTCACCCCAACGACAACGACGGATCCGATTTGCATCGCGAACGGGTGGTGGAAGCCGCGATCAATGCGGGACAGCGCAGCGCCGAAGCGGCGAACTCGCAACAGCTCGGATTACGCGTGGGGGACGACGTCGAGCACCCTGCGTTCGGGGAAGGTGTGATCATCGAGATTCATGGGCAGGGCGACAAGGCGGAGGCAACGATTCGATTCCGCGAAGCCGGCACGAAACACCTTTCGCTCGCGTGGGCACCCCTGAAGAAGCTCTGAACTGGTTGAATTGATCGAATGCGGAAGGTGCTGCACCACAGCAAAGCGACACTGAAGCGTCGCAAACGACTCAGCAACACCTGGGCCGGCGTGGTTGTCAGCTGGTCATTCATCCGGACGTTGCTGGTGTGGGCCGCCGTCGGCGACTATGGCCTGAACCCATGGATTTATCTCGCGATCGACCTCGCGTGTGCCGTGGTTGACGCGTTGACCACCCCGCGTATGGTTCTGAACTTCATCGACGAGCGCTATCGCTTGGCCGCTTCGTGGGGTCTGATTGCGCTAGTGGCGTTCATCATTCCCGATCTCTACATCTTTCTCGGTACGCGCAAGTTGCCGACAAAGTTGATCGTCCTCATCTGCTCGGTCATTGGACTAACGCTGATCGTCGGCATTATCGGCATCACACGAAAGGTGAACAAGGGTCGCGCCGAGCGCAAGGCCGCGGCTCTGTTGACCAATCTTGGTCTGGTTGAATAGCAGCGATGAAGGCAGCCATCCTCTTCGAGAGCCTCACCGGCCACACACGCACAGCGGGAGAGTTGATCGCTGCGAACCTGCAGCAGGTGGGTTGGGGCATCACGGGCGTCTCGCCGGTGCGCAGACCCGAGATGGCCAGCATCCAAGACGCCGACATGGTCATCATCGGTACTTGGGTGCACGGTTTGTTCGTGGTCGGCCAAGGCCCATTCGGCCTCGCCGCCATCGCAGGATTGCCTGCACTGCGCGGCAAGTTGGCGGCCACCTATTGCACGTTCGCGCTGAACCCGGCCAAGACACTCGACAAGCTCGATCGCGCGGTGAGCCAGCTTGGCGCGGAAGTGATCGGCGGGCTCGCCCTACATCGCAGCAAACTCAACGCTCACTCGGAAGAGTTCGCGGCCCGCCTCACTGCGAACGTGCCAGCCCGCGTCTGACGCGACCGTTTCTGGAACGACCTAGCCGCGCGTTGCACTCGGGTCGTTGATACGACCCATGAACACCACCGCGCCGGTGCTGCGCGCACGCAGCCAGAACGTGAACGGGCGATCGACCACGAGCGTGACCGGTTCCTGCGGCAGCGGAGCCGATGTGGCGATCATCACCACCGCGGTCGCGGCGGCGGCCTCTGTGCCTTCCTCATCGACAGTGATATTGGCCTGATGGATGACATCACCGATGAGAAGTTGCTCCTCGGTCGTCATCCCACTGAAGTCGGCCTCGCCGTCGAGGAACGGAGTCGGCATTCCCATTTCCTTCAACGTGTCGGCCAGACTGACCGCAGTTTCGATGTCGAACTTCGGGAACCCCAACTCGACTGGTCGTTCGGTGAGCGACCCGGTCACATCGCCGATCGTCGGCATCAACGTGTCGGCAGCGTCGCCGACAGCCACCACCATCGCTAGCTCGTTGAATACGTATGGCAATTCGACCGCCTGCCAACCAGCACCCAGCGCATAGCCCAACGTCCTCGACGTATGCATCATGTCGACCTCGACCTCGCCGCCGGGTGCCGCGAATGCAGCCTTCGCCGTTTGCAGCTTCTCGAACGTGTCGAACCAGTTGGCCTTGAGATAGATCGCATTTACCAGCGTGAGGCGCGTTGCGCCGGTGATGACGCCGGCGGCGAGCAGTTCAGGAATACGGTCGTGTGTTTCGGTCGCGACCCACCCGTTGATTGCTTGCCGCGCCGCTTCCGGATCCGCCATGTAGTCGACGAGTTCCATTCCGGCGCCGTACTCCGAAGAGAGCAGATCGAGGAACGCCTGCTCGAAGTTCAACCCTGCTTGGCCCCATAAAGAGTTGGCGATGGAGAGTTGCACCTCGCTGACTCCGGTGCCGCCGTCGCCAGTGTTGTCCTGCGACCGATTCGTTGCGTCCAATGAAGCAGAAAGACCGTTCATCGACCGATGAATCGCAACGGGATCAGTGATGTGCAACACCGTGTCCATTTCCTGCAGGGTCTTTCCCTTGGCACCAGCCGAAGTCATCGCCAACGCGAGCGCAATGCTGGCCGGCGAGAACACGAGGTTGGCGACCGGGTCGACTGTCGTGAGGTGCAGGAACAGATCGTCGGCGAATGCGTTGATGGCGGCCGCTGCGGCCGTCGGGTCGGCGCCGGTTGTAACCCGCGGTGCGTCTCCGCGCAGACTGCTGGCTCCGTTGTCGGGATCAGCCTTGGCCTTCTTGTCGTCACCACAAGCGGCAAGCACTTGGGCGACGGCTGGAATGGTGAGGAGTTGGAGAAAGGTGCGGCGTTGCATGTCGTGTCTGACGAAGTTTGGCCGCCTTCGGTTCCCGTTGCTAGTCGGCCGTCAGATCCAGGCTCAGATCCCCGTCGGCGCTGATGATCGGCCCGACACCCGGTGGCGGTGCTGC
Organism: Ilumatobacteraceae bacterium; assembly: GCA_025451395.1. Taxonomy (GTDB): domain Bacteria; phylum Actinomycetota; class Acidimicrobiia; order Acidimicrobiales; family Ilumatobacteraceae; genus UBA668. The sequence continues at coordinate 2,866 of JANWKM010000133.1, read as the reverse complement.
CAGGTCGCCGATCTGCAGCGTCCGCCCGTCGCAGTCGGTGAAAGTGCGCGTGTCCTTGATCAACTCGATCCCGCACCCGGCTTCGCGGTCGGCGGGTTGCGCGAGGTAGATCGCCCAGCCAAAGTCGACGTCTGCTCCCGTATGGTCGATGACGACATTGCGATCATCGCCGAGCAAATCGCGCAAGATAATGGGGCCATCGCGTTCGATCACAGCAGCGACGAATGATGTCGAACCCATCTCTTGCACGCTGGGTGCCAGGTTGCTCGTCGTGTCGTCACTGTTCCCGGAGATGATGGCGGCGACCCCCCACAGTGCCAGTCCGAGCACGGCGAAGAAACCGATGCCCGCCAGCACCGGCACCACGGCCCGGGCAAATGTCGATTGAAGCTGCGGTCGGCGCACCAAGCACAGTGTGCCCGACTTTGCGCTGGAATTAGGACTCGCGCCGCAGCATGATGCTGAGTCCAATGGCGACGACGGCGATTGCCAACGCCGCGACCGGGTCAGCCCACCACCACCCGAGGGAACTCGAAGCTGCCGTTCCGCCGAGCGTCACGGCGGCGAGCACGGCACCGACAGCGGAGAGATGACTGTCCGCGAGGAGAACATGGCTCGGCAGCCGTACGGAGATGTAGTGCTTTCGCGCGGAGAGCACGCTCAGTGCGACGAGCGAAATCGCAGCAAGCACGACGTTGACCGACGAGCCGTCCGCTTCTTGTCGATCGACCAGATGCGTCGTACTGACCACACAGGTTGCCAAGCCCACGCTCAACAGCCCGATCGTGACGATCCTCAGCGCGATGCGTTCGAGGTGTGCCGCCGTTCCGCCAGATCGAACATCGCGGAAGTGGGCGACCAGGGTGATCGACGCGATGCAGTCAAGAATCCCCACTACACCGAACGCGACAAGCGCGAGGCTGTCGCCGGTGAGCCCGATCACGATCGCGGCTGCGCTCGCGATCAGTGTCCATGCGGCGCTAATTGCGGAGACCCGAAGGGCGCTGTGGACCAGGTTGCGTTGTTTGTGGCGGGGCATTGTAAAACTCCCGCCGACCAGGCTTCCCGGCACTCCATCGCTCCAAAGTGGGTTGTCCAATTCAGGCTAGCGATTGCGTCTGACGTAGGGTTCCGAACCTGTGAAGAGGCCCTACCGAGTCGTCGTGGCCAAGCCTGGCCTTGATGGCCACGATCGTGGGGCCAAGACCATTACCCGGGCGTTGCGCGACCACGGCTTCGAGGTGATCTACACCGGCTTGCATCAAACGCCCGAGCAGATCGCCGAAACTGCACTGCAGGAAGACGTCGACGCGGTGGGCCTTTCGTTGCTCAGCGGAGCGCATCTCACGTTGTTCCCGCGTGTCATGAACGAGTTGCGCGACCGAGGACTGGGCGACACGCTTGTGTTCGGTGGCGGTGTCATTCCTGAGGGCGATATTCGCGCGCTGAAAGAACAAGGGGTGGCAGAGGTGTTTGGGCCTGGAAGTTCGCTGAAGGGCATTAGTAAGTGGCTCGAGGCCACGCTTGACGAAAGAGAGGACGCGGCCTAGATGGACCTGTTCGAGTACCAGGGCAAGCAATACTTTGCCCGTTTCGATATTCCGGTCAGTCCCGGCAATGTCGCCGTGACGGTCGATGAAGCGGTGACTGCTGCCGACGCCGCTGGCTATCCCGTTGTCGTGAAGGCGCAGGTGCAAGTCGGGGGCCGGGGCAAGGCGGGCGGCATCAAGTTGGCCGACGACGCCGCGGCCGTGCGATTGCACGCCGGCAACATCCTGGGTATGGACATCAAGGGCCATGTCGTGAAGCGCGTGTGGGTCGAGCACGCAAGCGACATCAAGAAGGAGTACTACGCCTCGTACTCGCTCGACCGTGCAGCGAAGAAGCACCTGCTGATGCTCAGCCGCGAAGGTGGCGTCGAGATCGAGGCCGTCGCCGCCAGCAATCCCGACGCGATTGTGATGCTGCACATCGACCCCGTCGACGGCATTTCGTTAGCCGCCGCCCGCGACGCGGCCGTGCGAGCAAAGATCGATGAGGAAGCGATCGACGGTGTCGCCGCGATGCTGGTGAAGTTGTACGACTGTTTCACCCGCGGTGATTGCGACCTGGCCGAGATCAACCCACTCATTCTTCGACCTGACGGTGGCGTGCATGCGCTCGATGCAAAGGTCAGCCTCGACAACAACGCTGCCTTCCGCCATCCCGAGTGGGACGAGTTCCGCGCCACAGAGGAACTAGATCCACGCGAACAACTCGCCCGCAGTCACGGACTGCAGTACATCGGGCTCAATGGGACCGTCGGCATCATCGCCAACGGCGCCGGACTCGCGATGAGCACGCTCGACGTGGTCAATCAGGTGGGGGGAACGGCGGCCAACTTCCTCGACATCGGTGGCGGTGCTAACGCCGACATGATGGCCGCGGCACTTGAGGTCATCAACTTCGACCAGAACGTCAAGAGCATCTTCATCAACATCTTCGGTGGCATTACGCGCGGCGAAGATGTCGCCAACGGAATTGTCGATGCGATGGGTCGGGTCGAGCTGCGAGCACCAATTGTCATCCGCCTCGACGGAACCAACGCCGAACATGGTCGCGAGATCTTGGCGAACGCCGGGATTCCCGAAAGCAAGCTCACGTCGAAGCCGACGATGCTGGAAGCCGCACGCGCCGCAGTTGCGTTGAGCGGTCAGAAGGGAAACAACTGATCATGGCGATCTTCGTCAACGCAGATACGAAAGTCGTCGTGCAGGGTCTGACCGGTGGTCAGGGTAAGTACCACGGATTGCGCAACAAGGCGTACGGCACCCAGGTGGTCGCCGGCGTCACGCCCGGCAAGGGCGGTAGTGACGTCGAAGGTATT
>JANWKM010000132.1 GCA_025451395.1 Ilumatobacteraceae bacterium | reverse complement strand
GCGACATCTTTGGCGCGGCAACGTGACCAAATCGTGACCTGAAATCGGCTATCAATAAGGAGTGGCGATCGACTCTGTTGGCCCCCTCACCGGTGAGCTGCCACGTGTCTCGCTCGACGACACGGGTGGTCCTCCACGGCCGCGCCGCGTCCGACCCTTTCGTCTCACGGTGAAGTTGCTCGCACTGTCGGCAGTCGTGTGGTTCTTTGTGCTGCCGCTCATTCCCGGCATGCGCAATGCCGCCCGTGAGGCGCGCACGGTTAATCCGTGGCTGCTCGGGCTTGGTCTCGCGCTCGAGGTGGCCGCGTTGTTCTGCTACTCGCTGCTTACGAAGGCGGCACTCGGCGACGGTGGGCGAGGAGTATCGCGCTGGCGGTTGTTTCGGATTCAGATGAGCACTAAGGCCCTGAGCAGCATCGTGCCCGGCGGCAGTGCGGCGGGGTCCGCGCTCGGCTATCGGCTGATGACGCTTTCGGGAATCCAGGGGCCGGATGCGGGCTTCGCAATCGCAACCGCCGGATTGGGCTCGGCCGTGATGCTGAATGTTGTGCTCTGGTTCGGGTTGATCGTGTCGATTCCGCTGCGCGGCGTCAACAGGTTCTACGGCACCGCCGCGATCGCGGGCATCATTCTGATGGGTATTGCCGCGGCAATCGTGGTTGGACTGATGAAGGGGCAAGGTCGCGCCGAGAAGTTGCTGCGTTGGGTCGCGCGCAAGTTTGGTCTCAACGAGGATCGCGCCGGTGCGGCGGTGCGTCAGGTCGGCGGCAGGCTGGAAGATCTCGTCTCCGATAAACGCTTGCTCGGCCGCGTTGCGTTTTATGCAGCCGCCAACTGGGTGCTCGATGCCGCGTCGCTATGGGTGTTCTTGCGCTCGTTCGGTCCGTCGCTCGACGCCGACGCGCTGATCGTCTCGTTCGGTCTCGCCAACATGTTGGCGGTGATTCCGATCACGCCGGGTGGCCTCGGCATCATCGAGGGTGTGTATATCCCTGTGCTCGTGGGTTTCGGGCTCACTCGCGCCAACGCGACACTGGGCGTGCTGACGTATCGCATTGCTCAATTCTGGTTTCCGATCGTGCTTGGTGGCATTCTGTACCTCACGCTGCGCGCCGGCCCCTGGAGCATCAAGCGCCGCGGTGAGCTGCAACGTTTGCGCGACCTCGCGAAAGAGACCGACACCAACCGCGAAAGCGCGCTGGACTTCTCCGCGCGCTTCGAGCGCCGCCCTCACGACCACTAGCTAGGCGCTGACGTCGACGAAAGGGTCGCCGAACATGTCCTCGCGCAGTGTTAGCCCGAGTCCGGGCAGGTCGGCTTGCGGACGCAGGAATGCGCCGTCACGCGACGATGGTCCATCGACGTGTGTGATGGTCACCCAGCTGTCGAAGTCGACGGTGTGCGTTCGCAGACGAGCGGGTGTCGAGGCGTTCATGTGGGCGAAGGTGGTGTCGGCGAGGTTGCAACCCGACGCGTCCTCAACGGTGACGCCGATACCCAGCTGAACGGCGACGTCGCGAATCGTGACAGCGGGCGTGATGCCGCCAACCCGAGTCAGCTTGACCGTAACGCCGTCGGCTACGCCGAGTCGATGTGCCTCGAGCAGCGCGGCGAGAGATGTGATGCACTCGTCCATCACCATCGGACCCGACCACGAATCGCGCAGGTGCGCGCAATCAGTCAACGTCGCGCATGGCTGCTCGAGGAAAATGCCGGCACCGCCTGCGCCTAACTCGCGCACGAATCGTCGCGCCGACGACAGCGAGAACCCGCAATTAGCGTCGGCAAAGATCACGATCTCGTCGCCAACCGCTGCGCGCACCGCAAGAACGCGTTGCGCGTCGACGATCGGGTCGTCGCCGACCTTGACCTGCAGTCGTCGATAGTCCTGGTTCAATCGTTCGTGCGCCTTCGCTACCGCCTCGGCAGGCGTCGCGCCCTGCACCGGTCGGTATAGCGGGGTCGCTTCGGCACCGTCGCCGCCGAGCAACTTCCACAGCGGCACGCCTGCTGCCCGCGCCGCGAGATCCCACACTGCAATGTCGATTGGTGATTTGGCATACGGATGTCCGGTCATCGCGGCGGTCATGCATCGATGCGCCGATTGCGGACTACGCGGATCGACGCCGAGTACCGCCGATGCCAGCACCTTGACCCCGGCCAGCTGACTCGACGCGTGTTGAACGTCGAACGTGACACCGACCGTGCCCGACTCGCCGATACCGACCGTGCCGTCGTCGGCGACCACGCGAACGACCACACCGTCCATCCCAGTCGTCACCCGGTCGCCCGACATTCGGTAGCTGCCCTCGACGTAGGGCAGATGTATCGACCACCCGGTGACGCGTGAGATTCTCATGCGTGCCATTCTTGACGACATGAGCACCCATGAGCGCCCGTTTGGGCGGTACCTCGAGGATTTTGTCGTCGGCGACGTCTATCGCCATTGGCCGGGCAAGACGATCACCGAGGCCGACGACCACCTCTTTTGCATGATCACGATGAACCATCACCCGCTGCACACCAATGATTGGTTCGCGGCCCAGAGCGTGCAGGGTCGCAACGTCGTCGTCGGCAACCTGGTGTATTCGCTCGTGCTCGGCATGAGTGTTCCCGATGTGAGCGGCGCTGCGATCGCCAACTTGGAGGTCGAAACGCTGCAGCACAAGTTCCCTACCTTCCACGGCGACACGATCCACGCCGAAACACGTGTACTCGAGGTGCAGGAGAGCAAGTCGAAGAATGATCGCGGAGTCGTGACAGTTGAGACCAAGGGCTTCAACCAGGAAGGTGCTGAGGTGTGCTACTTCCGTAGGCGAGTGATGGTGTGGAAGCGCGCGTCGGCACCGCCGCGCGCGCGGCCGTACGACACCGATCACGCCTGGGACTGACGACCAGTTCAGTGCTGGCCTCGGAGCAAGCCGAAGCGGTACTGGCATGGGGAGTGCCCCAGTTACGCGAACTTCCGTGGCGGCGAACCCGCGACCCGTGGGCGGTATTGGTCAGCGAGGTGATGCTGCAACAAACGCAGATCCGGCGTGTCATTCCGAAATGGATCGCCTTCCTCGAACGATTCCCGACACCGGCCGCGTGCGCGCGGAACGACCTCGGCGATGTACTGCGGTTGTGGCAGGGACTCGGGTATCCACGCCGAGCGCGCAATCTGCACGCTGCTGCCCAAGAGATACAGCGGCTGGGTGCGTTTCCCGGCACCCTCGACGCATTGCGCGCGCTACCCGGTGTGGGGACGTACACCGCGCGAGCTGTGCTTGCGTTCGCGTTCGAAGCCGACGCCGCGGTAGTTGATACCAACATCGCCCGCGTGTACGCGCGTGTCGTGGGTCGCCGACTCACAGGGGTGCAGGTGCAAGCGATTGCCGACGCATCGTTGCCGATCGGTGATAGCTGGCGGTGGAATCAGTGCCTGATGGATCTCGGTGCGACGCTTTGTCGACCCACTCCGCAATGTGATGCGTGTCCGTTGCAATCGATGTGTGCGTGGCGATGTGCAGGCGGTGATCTCGCCCTCGATCCCGCGATTGATTCTGCCGGTGTCAGCCGAACGCAGAGCCGATTCGAGGGCAGCGAGCGTCAGGCGCGTGGAAGGCTGTTGAAAGCGCTCAACACAGGTTCGGTGCGTGTCAGCGATGCACCCAAGGTGATGGCACACCCGGCCGCACTGCGACTTGTCGCTGCGCTCTGTGCAGAGGGTTTGGTGCGCAACGACGACGAGACGTTGCGTCTACCGTGACCCTCACTACACGACAACTACACGACAACTACACGACTACAAACGTGCCGAATTGATCGACGATGAGATCTGTCCTCATCGACACGCCGAAGCAGACGTGGCCGTCACTGCCTCGCTCGACCGTCGCTATGTTCGCGGTGGTTTCTAGGATGCTCGTATTCAACATGGAGCTCGTCGCGTTGACGCCACACGGTTTGGCGCTTACCCATCCCCACGTCGAGCTGGTGACCGCCGCGACGTTGTAGACCGCTACTTCATCGGCGGGAAGTGAAATCGTTGCGCCCGTCGCGAGTGGAGCGCCAGCTCGGCTGTCGTAGATTCGCACCGGAACTTGGCCGATGAACGCGCGGCCTCCTGGCGCGGCCCCACCGAACCAGCCCGACACATCGACGACAACATGTGGTTGGCCGTTGTACGTCCGTACGCAGATGCCACCGTTACTTCCGAGTTCGACAATTGCCGCGGTCGCCGCCGATCGGCCGGGCAAAACGTTGACGACGGAAGTGGCCGGCGGAGCGCCACACGGACCGGGGTACGCCTGTAGCACCGCTGGAGTCGGCGAATCGATGGCGGTCAGGTTGATCCACACCGCGGTGGCATCGAGGGGGATTCCGCCAACACCGGCGATCGGGATGTCAATCTGTGCCGTGTCAATCAACCGACCGGGCCTGGCGACCTGCGCAGGCGAACCGCGCGTATCGACCCATCGAGTTGGGTCCGCCGGATGGAACAACGCGCCATTCGGAATGAACGCTCCGACCAGATCGACAACGAGGTCGGCCATGGCGCTGGAGTAAACGCACACGGTGTGGTCGGTCATCATGCTGATCGCCATGCCGGCCGTCGTTCGGCCGGCGACGTAGTTCACGTTCGAAGTGCCCGGCTGCGTACCGCACGCGAAAACTGTGAGGTAGCCGCGGCTGCACGGATCAACCGCGGTGACGTTGAGTACCGCCGCTGCCGCGTCTTCGGGAACGTTCGCGGTGAGATCGATAGTGATCGTGCGATCGGCTCCTACCTTGCCATTCCCGCCGCCGATTGATGCGGTGCGCGTGTCGAGCACCCGCGTGGGGGGTATCGCCTGAAAACCAGATGCGGGCGATGGACTTGGCAGTGCGCCACCGCCCCCGCCCGGTACGCCTGCATTTGCGTGCGACACCTCGCACTGTTCGATCTGATAGCCGTCGATGTTCTGCTTCAAGTACCTCGCCAACGCGAGCCCGCCGGCGCCGGAGAGATGAATCTGATCAGTGGAGAACCAGGCTTGTTGCGTGCTGGCTGGTTGCGCGTAGCTGTATCCGTTCCAGTCGAGCACCACCAGGTTTGGGTGGCGAATCCTGGCGGCTTCCAGGTCGGCGTTGTGCGTGCGGTAGCGACCTTGGTACGCGGGGTTGTACGAGCCTGTCAGGCGATAGTTGAGCCAGAAGACCTTGGACACTCCCTGAGCGTTTGCCTCCGCCATGATCGAGTCGATCGCGGTTGCGATCGATACATCGTCGTAGCCGGCCATGATCACGATCGCCTCGCCAAGTTTTCCGCGCAGAGAGGATTGCATCAGGGGCAAGACGCTCATCGGCGTCCACCGCAGTCCACTGGTCGGATCGTTACGCGCTCCGCAGCTCCTGACTACCAAGCGACGACAGCTTTCGACCGACCACAGAAGGTCGTAGTCGCTGCCCATCACGTCGTATCTGGTGGTGCCATTGGCCGCCTCGTCGTACCAACGCAGCGAAGCCGACGTCGAGTCGCCGATCACCGTCACCCGCGGTGCACTAGGCGGGGCTATCGCACCGCGCAAGCCGAGTTGGCGAGCCGTTATGGACGTGATGATGCCGTCGGGGTACAACCCACGGTCAACCTGGAAGGTCTTCACCGCACCTATCGAGGTGTTGTCGTACAAGGTGTCGGGTCCTTCGATGCCGGGGATGCCAAGTTCGATCAGTCGCTGCTCGAGACACCTCACCCCTTCGTCGGCCGTGCCCGGCCATAGGCGCACGGTCACGGTGCACGAAACTGCTTGCGCGTGCGGCGTGGCCAGGGGGACAAGCGCGGGTAACCACATCGCGGTCGTGACCATCGCGCCGACCGTTACAGCATGACCAAATCGTGTCTTCATCGCGAGTTGCTCCAACGTCGGGGATCCGTTGTTCTGTTACCCATCGGCGCGAAGCAAGAAACCCTTTAGGGTCCTGCGCCTAGCGCGGTGAGGTAATTGTCAAAACAATGGCATGAAATGCGTCGCGTGCGTAGGCGCGCACTTCGTCGTCGGTACGGTCCTGAATCGGGTGCGGGGTGAACACACGCGCAACGTCGGGAAAACCGAGCGAATTCGCCTGCGCGATTGCCGCGTCGACGAACTGTTCCGACGCGACGAACATGGCGGGCAGCCCTCGCCTTTCGAGATCGACGATGTCGTGCACACTGCACGACGTGCAACTGCCTCAATCCGCCAACGCCTCGATGACCAATGTGCATTGCGTCGCGATTTCGTGGCGGAGATCGACAGGGGCAGGCTTCGCGAAGGTCGGTTTCTGATAACGCCGCACCTGCGCGCCGGCATCAGTCAGCAACTGTTCGAGCTGATCCAGAAAAATGTCGCCGCGCGGCTTGTGGATGTCGAGCAGGCCGACCACCTGGCCGGACAACGTGGCCGGGCGGGGTAGACGTTCGCGAATTGGTAGCGAACGTTCACCGGTCGGATCGAGCAGTACGCGCGTCGCCAGCACCTTCACGGCACGACCACACGAGTCACTGGTTGCGATCCCATTTCACCGTTCACCCATCCACCGATCATCGCAGAGAACAGTCCCGCGTTGCCACCAGCATGAACGAGCAGGATTCCGTCCGGGCGGAACTTTGGCAGGGTCGAATCGCGGAACTGCTCCGGCACACCATCGGCGATGCCGCCCGCGCCATAGACGAGCTCGGCCCCGGGGAGTTGCAAGCGCTCGTGTAACTCGGCGATCAGCCGCTCGCGGTCCCACTGCGCATCCGCGCACACGCGGGCGTGTTCCGGTCCGATCACCAACATGGTGTCGAATCCATACACCAGCTTTGGATTGTGCAGCGTGCGCAAGCAGGCGGCGAGCACAGTTGCCAACTCGGGTGCCGTGCGAACCTTCTGATCGACGATGCAGCGCGGTCCCTCGCCGGCGAACACCGTGACCGCGTTGTCGGTGGGCGAGCACCCACGGCTGACGGCCAATGAGGTGAATGGCGAATCGTCCTCCCGTTCGGCGAAACAAAAGCTGAGCTTGCCCGGATTTCCGTGAGTGGCGCGATCGACCTCGCCGGGCCGACCACCACCGACGTTGCGAATCACGAGCTGCACGGCGCGACCGATGGTGAGGTTTGCCCGGTTGCCCTGCCCCATTGTGTTGACACCGCTGTTCATCCCGATCGCACGCGTTCCAGGGCCATTGCACACGACGACCGGGCCGACAGGCATCGTTGTTGCCAGCACGCCGTGGATGTTGAACGCGTCGGTGCACACTGCTTCCACCGCCGCCAGCACCCACGGCAGATACTCAGGCTTGCAGCCGGCCAACACCGCGTTCACCGCCACCTTCTCGACGGTTAACTCCACGAGATCCGGCGGGACGACGCCTACCAGATCGTCGGCGGCGCGGTTGGTTCCTTCCAGCATGCGCAGCACCCGCGCTTCGGTCGGCGGTACCACCGGCAAGCCGTCGGTGAAACCGCGATCGAACAGCATCTCCATCTCGTCATCGGGGTCTGCTAGCTCGATCCGGCGCGACTTCAGCAAGTGACCACTGAAGCGTGCGCGCAACGCGTCAACTCGGTCGGGGTCGACGCTCAACGATCCGCAGCCCGGACGGAAGGCGGGAAGATCAGCGCCGAGATTCGCGTCGCCGGTGATCCGGCGCCATTCGTCGCGTACCCAGCCGACAGTTCGTTCGGTTTCGAGGCCGGCGACCACCCTGATGAGTGTTGGCACCGTCTCGACGTCGGAGTGCCAACTCACGGCCAGATCGACGTCGTGGATCGCGGCGACTCCTTCCGGAAACGTCGGGTCGTCCTGCGTGTACACGGTTGCGCCCAGATCGGCGAGGAGGGGAGCGACCATCACGCACGTTGCGCAATCTCGTTTGACGACAACGACCAGACCCTCGGGCAGCGTGGGTACAGCCACGGTCGCAAGCTAGTTGCCGTCGGGTGAGGAAACGACCCCAGCATGCGACATGCGTCACGTGCCCGGAACCGTTGCCCAGTCCGACCAACGGGGCGTAGCGTGGAGAACGCAGGGGGTGGGAAGTCATGCAGGTGACGTTCTTCGGCGTGCGTGGCTCGACGCCGTGCAACGGTGACGACATCGCGAGATACGGCGGCAATACGTCGTGCGTCGCAGTGCGCGCACCGGGCGAGGACCCGTTGTTCTTCGATCTCGGCACTGGAGCGCGGTATTTCGGCGCCGAGCTGGCGAAACAAGGAACGTTCCACGGCACTTGCCTGCTCAGTCACCTTCACTGGGACCACACTCAGGGCCTGCCGTTCTTCACCCCGCTGTTGCGCGATGGTTCGACGCTCGATGTCTACGCGCCGGCGCAAGAGGATGGAACGACCGTGGAAGCGGTAATGGCGAATGTGATCCGTCCACCGGTGTTCCCCGTGACGATCGATCAACTCCCCGGCTCTGTACATTTTCACGACACATCCGACAGCGAGTTCCGCATCGGGGGAATGAAGGTCATCGCCCGCATGGTGCCCCATGTCGGTCCGACTCTCGGATATCGAGTTGAGTTCGGTGGTCGCAGCGTGGCGTACCTCAGTGATCATCAGCAACCGTACGACGGTTCGTTTGCGGTCAGCGACGGCGCGCGCGAGTTGGTTGAAGGAGTGGACCTGTTGATCCACGACGCGCAGTACACGACGACCGAGTTCGCGGCGAAGTCGACGTGGGGACACTGCACCATCGACTATGCGCTATGGCTGGCGCAGCACTGCCACGCTGGGAAGGTGGCCCTTTATCACCACGACCCAACGCGCAACGACGCCGCTCTCGACGAAGTGCAGCGCTGTGCGAAGGCATTTGCCGACACACGTGGGTTCGAGGTGTTTGCCGCGTACGAAGGTCTGACCGTCGCCGTTTGAAGGGCAAGGTGTGATGAGTAG
>JANWKM010000131.1 GCA_025451395.1 Ilumatobacteraceae bacterium | reverse complement strand
GAGCTCGCGCCTCGGCGGTGAGTCCGCGGCCTGCCGTTGCTTGAGTAGCACCGGCGACGAGCGCCAGTTTCTGCGGCATCCCCATCTCGAACAGATTCACCGCGTCCGCGGCGGGCGTCAACGCCCAGGTCACGAAGCCAACTCTGTTGAGGTAATCCAATGGATCCGGCCACTTCGGCCCGCGCACGACCGGCAGGTGCAGGATTTCGCCCATCGAGACCCGAGTTGCACGCCGCGAATACGCGTCGGCGCACGTGGGGTCAAGGACCAACGCATTGAATCCGAGTGCGCGGGCGGAACGAGCCACGGCGCCGATGTTTTCCGCGTCGTTGACACCTTCCAACACCAGCAAGCGCCGGGCGTTCACCGAGACATCGGGAAGCGTGCGACTGGGACGGCGCCGGGCGGACGCCAGCACGCCGCGATGCACGTCGTAGCCGGCAATTCCGCGCAGGATCTCAGGTTCGACGACGTAGACGGGTGCCAATTGCGCGTCGAGCACCTCTCGCATCTTCTCGTAACGACTCGGCGAGACCAGGAACGACTTCACCTTGAACAGCGACGTGATCAGACGTCGCACCACCAATTCGCTTTCGACGATGAAGTAGTCCGGGACAGATTCGTTGCTCTCGTCGTTGGGTTGATGGTCGTCAAGACCCATGTAGTCGGCGACCCGTTCATCGTCGGCAGAGTCGATGGTGAACATGGGCACGGCGGTGGACTCTACGGGTCAGATGAACGGCCCAGAAGTAAGATGTTGCGAACAGGTGTTCGGCACGGCATAATTGGACGCATGGACGCCCCTGCCGTTGATCTACTAGCCGTCGACGCCGAGTTGATTTGGCAGCAGTGCCTGTTCGCCTTCGAAGAGCCGCAGGTGTCTGCCGACTTCGCCGGCCTCATGCGCACGTGGCTCGACGACACCTCGTGGGTCGACTACGTGCCGCACTGGCTTGGTGGTGCCGATCTTGTGTTTTCCGAGCTGGTCGCCAAGCTGCCGTGGCGCCGGCGCGAGGTCACGATGTACGACAAACGGCTACCCGAGCCGCGCCTAACTAGCTGGTGGAGCTCGCTCGGCGACGGCAACCTCAACGACAACCTCAACGACAACCTCAACGACAACCTCAACGACAGGCCTGAGCCGCTGCCGGTGCTGGCAAGTGCTCGTCAGACGCTGACTCGTTATTACTCGCGACCCTTCGACTCGATTGGCTTCAATCTGTATCGCGACGGGCGCGATTCGGTGGCCTGGCACGCCGATCGCGAGCGTTATTACCAGGAAGATCCAGTGGTGGCGATTCTCAGCACCGGTGCGCCGCGGGCATTCCAGATCCGACCGCTCGGTGGCGGTCAATCGCGCCGCTGGCAGCTCGGCTTGGGCGACCTGTTCGTGATGGGCGGAGCCTGTCAGCACCAATGGGAACACTGTGTGCCGAAAACTGCTACAGCAGTTGGGCCGCGGCTGAGCATCATGTTTCGCCACAATCTGGCCGATTGGCAGCCGCCCCAAAGCGGTATATATAACTCCGGAACGTACAACGGGGCGCAATACTTGCGTTGATGTCCAACGCAACCAAACCTTCCAACAGCGACCGTTATGCGTTCGTTCCTGGCTCGGCCCCGTATCCGACGATCGTTTCCGCTGAAGGCTGCTGGCTAATCGCCGACGACGGTCGCCGCATCCTCGACGGTGCCGCTGGCGCAATCGTCGGCAACATCGGGTGGGGACGTACCGAGGTTGCGCAGGCCGCCGCGGCGATCATGCCGATCGGCTACGTGATCCCACTCTGGCCGACCCCTAGTCGGCTGGCGTTGCAGGACGAACTCATCCAACACTGGCTGCCCGAGGGGTTCAATCACGTCTTCTTCACGAGCGGCGGCAGTGAGAGCACCGACTCGGCCATTCGCCTCGCGCGCGCGTATCAAATCGGCAAGGGTCGCATTGATCGATGGAAAGTCATTGGCCGTCACCCCAGTTACCACGGGATGACCACCGGCACGATGGCCGTCGCCAGTCATCTCGCGCGGCAGAAGGGTTACGAGCCGCTCCTGTTGCCGTTCCCGAAAGTGCCTTGGGACGATCCCGAGCAGGTACTGAAGGTGATCGAGCAAGAAGACCCGGCGACGATTGCCGGCTTCATTGCTGAACCGATCACCGGGGCCGCAGGTGCATGTCTCACCGCGAGCGACGAGTACTGGCGCGTCGTCACCGCCGCATGTCACGAGCACGACATCTTGCTGATCGCCGACGAGGTCATGACCGGGTATGGCCGTACCGGTTTGAACTTCGGCCATCAACACTTCCCGTTCCAACCGGATGTGATCGTCGGCGGCAAGGGCCTTGGTGGCGGTTACGTCCCACTCGGTGCCGTTGCCGCGCGCGACGAAGTGGCGCAAGCATTGGTCGGATCCGGTTTCATGTACTTCACATTCACCGGCAACGACGCGGCCTGCGCGGCCGGCACGAAAGTACTCGAGATCATGCGTCGCGAAAAGCTGGTCGCGCGCGCCGCGTCGCAGGGAGCAGTGTTGGGCAAGCGACTGCACGCCGAGTTCGACGAGCATCCGGCCGTGGTCGAGGTTCGCGGACGTGGCATGTTCTACGGCCTCGAATTGAAGTGCAGCCGCGACGCAGTCGTGATGGCCGCGCTGCAGCGCGACCTATGGGTGTATCCCGCTGGGTCCGGCCCAGTCTCCGACGCCGTCATGGTGGCACCGCCGTTTGTGGTCAGCGATGCCGAGATCGACCAACTGATCGCGACTCTGCGCGCGGCGATCGACGCAGTCGTTACTAGATGACGGCTGACGGCTGACATGCCGGGAACAATCGCGCTGCAAGGTGGCGGGCCGTTTGTTGCGAACGACGACCTCGACCGGCGGCTACTCGCAGCCGTGGCCGCTGCCAAGGCACTTGTGCTGCCGACGGCCGATGCGTTCGAGCACCCGGAACGGCTCGTCGCCGCGGCGATGACATGGGGTGAACGCATCGGTTGCGAGGTCGAAGCGCTGATGGTGCTGCGTCGCGGTGAGGCAATGGAGGTCGGAGTAGCCGACGTAGTGCGCGCCGCGCGGGCGGTGTACTTCGTCGGCGATCAGCCACTCCATCTGCGATCGGTGTTGAAGGACTCGCCGTTGTGGGACGCGTTGCTAGAAGTGCTGGCCAGCGGCGGTCTGGTCGTCGGCGTCGCCGGCAGCGCGGCCGCATTGTGCGATCCAATGGTCGACCCGCGCGGTGGTGCCTTCACGCTTGGTCTCGGACTGGTGCCCAACTTGGCACTCGTCACCGAGGCCGAGTCGTGGTCGCCCGAGCGACGCCACCGAACACGCGAACTGGCCAACACGACGCTGGCGATTTTGCATACCGGCGAAGCGCTCGTTCGGAATCAATCCGATTGGGAGCGCGTCGGCGACGTCGAAGTGCACGGCGATCTGCCTGTTACCTGAGCGACTTGCCGCTATGTCTCGCTGATCGTGATGCTCTCGATGATGACCGGAGTCGTTGGCGCTTGGCTGGCGCCGGTCGGATCGGCGAGGGCAGCGATCGCCACGATCGTGGTATCGAGCCCATCGGTCACCTGGCCGAATAGCGAGTAGTCCGGCGGCAGAGCGACACCGTCTGTGCCGGTCACGACGAACCATTGACTGCCATTGGTGTTCACGCCGGAGTTCGCCATCGCTACGGAGCCAATCTTGTATTCACCAGCGACGGGTAGCTCGTCGTCGAACTCGTAGCCAGGACCACCGGATCCGTCTCCGTTGGGATCACCACACTGCGCGACATGGTTGAAAGTAACGCGATGGCAGGTCAGCCCGTCGAAGAAGTGATAGCGACTGAGCACTACGAAGTTGTTGACGGTGAGCGGTGCCTTCGCCGGGTCGAGTGCGATGGTGAATTCACCCATGTTGGTCACCACCGTTGCGGTGTAGGTCTTGGTCACGTCGATGCACATGGGTGGCGCTTGGTCGAAACTGGTCTGCGGGGTCGACGACCCGTCAGCTTCCGGACACGGAGTCGGCTCGGGCGGAGTAATCGAGACGACTTCAATTACGAATCGCAGCGAGTCGCCCGGCTTGATGATGGTGCCGCTGCCTTGATCGCCGTATGCGAGTTCCGCTGGGATGTCGAGCTGGCGGGTGCCGCCAGCTTGGACACCAACGAGGCCTTGCTCCCAACCGGCGATTACCCGACCGTCTCCCAACACAAAAGTGAGTGGCTCGTCAGGGTCCTGGTTGCTGTCGAATTCGGTGCCCCCATCCAACAGCGTGCCGACGTAATGCACAGCCAGCGTGTCGCCCGCCTTGGCGGCATCACCCGTTCCGACCTCGAGATCGGTCACCACCAAGTCAGCGACGGTGACTGGCTTCTTCTCGTCGTCTCGCAGAAGAACGCTAAGACCGGCGATGGCCACTACCACCAACGCGAGCACACCAAGAAGCAGGCCGCGCCGCTTGCGCTTTTGCGTGCGCGCATGCTTGGCCATCTGTTGGAGTCGTAGCTGGCGGTTGGCCTTTTGTCGTTCACGCTTGGTGGTAGCCACGAGGAGTGGAGGCTAGCGGACGACCCTGTTTATGAAGGATTTCTCAAGATCGCCTTGACGAGGGCCGATGGTGAAGGCGATGCGACGAACGGAACACACGATTGCGCGAGTCGTCACTCTGATCGGTCTCGTCGCCAGCTGCTTCTATCTGTTTTGGCGCGCCCTCTTCTTGGCTGGCACCGACCTGTGGCTGTCAATTCCTGTTTTGCTGGTCGAGATGTCCGGGTTCGTTGGTGGTGCGCTCTTGGTGTGGGCCCTGTGGCCGCATCTTGCTCGACAGTCGAGTCCAGCCGAGTCAGTGGTTTCTGCTGTCGACGTACTCGTTCGTGTCCACCATCAGGGCGAGCATGAATTGCGCGCCACGCTGATGGCTCTGCGAGCTGTTGCGAATGTCAGTGACATCATCATCGTCGACATCTCAGCGCGGCCAAGCATTGCCTCGATCGCCGCCGAGTTCCAGCACATGTATGCAGTCACCGACGCGGGGGACTGCAGTGGAGTCGCGACCGGCGTCGGAGCTGTTCGCACGCCGCGGTTCCTGCTGCTCGATGCCGGCGACGTACCGACGACTGACATCGTCTCGCGACTAACGCGGGCATTCGTCGATGAGCGCGTGGCAGTGGTGCAGGGACTCGGCGTCTCGTTCGCCACTGATTCGATTGAACACGGGCCGCACGGTCGCCATGATCTGACTTTCGAACGTGGCGCGCTCAATCCCGCGCTTGGTGCGCGTGGTTGCGCGGTGTGGACGGGTAGTGGGTCACTGGTGGCCGTAGACGCTTTGCGCGAAGCATTGGCTGACTCGCTTGTGTCGGCAACTTTGTTAGAGATCCACTGGGCTGTCACTGCTGAGTTGATGTCGGCGGGTTGGCGTATCGCGGCTCCTTCCGATGTGGCGGTTCTCGCCCATCGGGTCGAACACTCCGGGACAGCAGTGCACGCAGATCGGCGTGCTCGCGTGCGAGCTGCGCGCCGGCTCGTCGCTCGCGGCAGGACTTCGTACTCCGCGCGGCAGCGACTTGCGATCTGGGCGTGGTGCGTGCGCCCGCTCTCCGGGTTGCGACGCGCTGCGTTCATCGGCGTGCTCGTGTGCGCGATCTATTCAGGATCGATCGCATTTTCTGCACCGCTATGGCTGATGCTGGCCGCATGGCTGCCTGGATTTGTCGCAACGTCAGTTGGGCTCTGCCTGCTCAGCGGCTGGCGGTTGCGTCCTGGCGACCGCGCACGTTGGTCGCTGGCCTCGATGGGACCAGCGGGCGCACAGTTCGGTGTCGGTCTCATCTCCGCAATCACCGCCATCTGCCTTGTACTGGTGGTGCGCGGACTCAGCGATCAGTTCACGCACGCGCTCGGACGTATGCCACGAGAGTCTCTGGAGGGTCTGATCGCCGTAGCGCTGTGGACGCTTGCATTGTCGCTGGATGTGCTGCACCTGCTCGCTCGCCGGACTCGGAAGCGACGCACCGCTCGAGTGGCGTCGTTGCTGCCTGCGGTTTTCGGAGAACGCTCGGCGAAGATCGTTGATCTCACCGCGCATGGTGCGGGACTGCTGAGCCAGACCGCACTTGCTCGTGGACAGCGCGCGCTGCTGGTCTCGACAATCACGACCGCATCGGGTGTCACGGAGATTCGGGTGCCATGTGTCGTCGGCAGCGTCACAGCGATCGATACCGACAGTTGGCGTCTCGGTGTTATGTTCGGTGAGGTCAACAACGCGCTGGCCAATGCGCTCAGCGAGTTCTGCACCGTCGAGCCGATGTGGGAGCGCCTGGGAGTCATGCCCGAAACTTCGGTGACCGAGGCTCGGCGCATGGAGTACGTGCAGGAGTCCGACGATGCATTCGTCGGGCGCGGAATGTTGCGATTCCTCTCGATCGTCGCGCTGGTCGGCGCCGTTGTCAGTTCGGTCTCGGGCAACTTCGACGCAACTCGCTCGAGCACGCGGTTGTTGATCTGGTCGGTGATTGCGTTGGCTGGCTTGATCGGCGGCAGCCTCTTGCTCGGGTTGGCCCGCCCGCGGGCAATCGCTCACTCGGCGAACGCATTGCCGTCAAACTCAGGGTCGTCCTTCTCGCCCGACTTGGCAATCAAGTAACCAACCGCGCGTTCCGCCTTTGGGTAACGATTGACGAGCTCCCAGAACTCGGGCGTGTGGCCCTCGATTTCGATGTGGCACAGCTCGTGCACAATTACGTAATCGAGTACCCAGTTCGGAAACGCGGCGAGTCGCGTGCTGAGTCGAATCTCGCCGGTGTCGAGGGTGCATGTTCCCCAGCGGGCGCTCATCGTGTCGTCCCAGACGATCTCGCGCGGGCGAGGAAGACTGTGCTTTCGCGAAAGAGCCAACGCGCGTTGGCGGAGATTGATTCGGTCCGTCGAAAGCTGGCGGCGATAGCTCGCTGAAAACTTTTCGACCCACTCGGCTTGTTCGGCGCGGCTCATCCACGAGGGGACGGTGATGTGCAGCACATCGCCGATCAGTTCGGCACCAACCGACCGCTTGCGACGTTTCGAGCGCAGCACCTCAACGGTGAACGGCTGCACGGGCACCGGCTGAACGTCCAACGGCTCTGGACCGAAGCCAGGAAGCTGCAGTTCACCTTCACGTGCCTTCGCACTCACAGCGCGTCTCCGAATGCTGTTGAAGTACTTGCCGTTGAACTAAGGGCTTGGGGTTCGATCAAGTTCACAGTTTCGCCGACTTCAACCCCTCCGTCCTCGGATATGTGGAACCAACAGCCGCCGAGATTGGCGAATCGCAGAGAAGCTTGGTCGTCCCCATGCCGAGTCGCGAGTAACTCGCGATGCAGGGTGCGCATCAACCCGGCGTGAGTGATGACGAGCGCCTGCTGTCCGCGGAACTTTTCGGCGATCGTACGCATCGCCCGCACACCGCGCGCGAAGACATCGTCGGGTTGCTCGGCATCCTCGGGGCGTCGATGCTGCGCAAGGTAGCCGGGCCACCCACTTTCGATCTCGCTGATCGTCAAGCCTTGCCACGGCCCGAATGAGCTCTCCATCAAGTCGTCCATCAGCTGGACCGGGCCGATGCCGAGGCTCTCGGCGATGATCGCGGCGGTGTCGGCCGCGCGTTGCAAACTGCTGGCAAAGACGGCATCAAATGTTCCCAGCAACTTGGCGGCGGCCAGTGCCTGCAGCATGCCGGCGTCGGTGAGTGGCGGATCGGCCTGGCCCTGCCATCGACCGACAGCGTTCCATTCGCTCTCTCCGTGACGGAGCGCGAGCACGCTCGTGCGGGTACCTGGCATGAGGCGAGAGTACCGTCAGCATTCGTTGCTCTCCCACTAACCTGACGTTGTGGCAACACTTCGACTCTTCGCCTCTGCCCGTGAATCTGCGGGTACGGGCCGCGCGCAGTTCGACGGCGCAACCGTGGGCGATGTGTTGGCCGCGGCGAGCGCGACGTTTGGTCCGTCGTTCGTGGCGGTGTTACCCAACTGCAAGGTGTGGGTGAATGGCGATCCAGCCGAGCCGACCACCGCTGTCGGGAATGCCGATGAGGTGGCGGTGCTCCCGCCGGTGAGTGGAGGATCACTGTGACTGACAGGGCCTTCGACCCGACGTCGCTGACGCTCGACGATCTTCGTAGCCTGCGCGCCGAGCTGCAGCACGAAGACGATGCCATCAGCTATGTGCGCCGACTTGCGCAGGCGCGCCTCGACTTCGTGCGCGCCGAGATGCGCCATCGCGCCGATGGCACCAAGCACGACATCACCGATGAAATTCCGAACATCCTTGGTTCCCACCTGACTGGCGGACCCGCTCGCCCGCCGCGCCCTGTCGACGATTTCAGCACGCACCCGCTCGCCCTCCAGCTGGAAGCACTCTGCGACGATGCCTGTAGCACCGACCTTCCCTCCATGACTCAAGAAGAATTGGCGTCGTACGCAGGTCGTCTCCATGATTTCGAGCAAGAGCGGTCGCATGAGCGGCACTATCTGTTCACCCGCATCGACGCGCTCAGCGCCGAACTCGTTCGTCGCTATCGCGACGGCGAGGCGAACGTCGACGGCCTGCTCGTCGACTAGCCGGTCGATCCTGGATCGCCGTGCGCAGCGAATTCGACAAGCGGCTGGCCGATGTCGGCGATTTCATTCGCACGCAACGCGAAGTTGCCCGCATGAGCGTGCGCCGACTTGCCGAGGTGGCTGGCGTCAGCAATCCGTACCTATCTCAGATCGAGCGTGGGTTGCGTAAACCCTCCGCCGAGATCCTGCAGCAGATCGCCAAGGCGCTGCAGATCAGCGCCGAGACGTTGTACGAACGGGCTGGCTTCCTGGCGCCGGATGCCCAGGCTCGAGGAGTTCGGGCCGCGATCGCCGCCGACCCGTTGTTGACGCCCGAGCAGCAGCAAGCGCTGCTGAACGTGTACCAAAGCTTCGTCGGCCACCAATAACCGCCGGGCCGGTGACCACACGACACGGGGCCGTTCACGGAATGTCGACCGGAGAGATAGTGTTTCATCTCTCGTGCAACGAGTTGCTGTCCTTTCACTCCATACCTCGCCTTTGACCCAGCCGGGTTCTGGCGACAGCGGTGGCATGAACGTATACGTGCGCGAGCTGGTGTCGGCCCTGTCGCAGGCCGGCGTCGATTGCACGACCTACACCCGCCGGACCAGTCGCGAACAAGCCGACATCGTGCAGGTCGAGCCCGGTCACCGCGTGGTGCACGTCGACGCTGGCCCGTGCGACCTCTCCAAGGAACAGTTGCCCGGCGTACTGCAGGAGTTCGGCGACCAGGTGATGGGCCACATCAAGAATGATTCGCCGGCCGACGTGCTGCATGCCAACTACTTCCTCAGCGGGCTTGTTGCTCATCGCCTGAAGCACGAGCTCGACATTCCTTTCGTCAGCACATTTCACACGCTTGCCAGGGTGAAGGCGGAAGGTGGCGACCTCGAACCCGAGTGGCGCGACCGCGCCGAACACGAGATCATCAGCTGCGCCGACGCAATCCTGGTCAGCTGTACCGAAGAGGAGCGCCAGTTTCGCCGTCTCTACGGCAACCCGCAGGGCCGTATCGAGATCGTTGCCCCAGGTGTCGAGCATGCATTCTTCGCGCCCGGTGATCGCCACGGCGCGCGTCGCGCGCTTGATCTTCCAGCCGACGTACCGGTGCTGCTGTTCGTGGGACGTATCCAGCCTCTGAAGGCACCCGATCTTGCAGTCCGCGCGCTCGCTGGGTTGCACCGCAGCGACGCGCTGCTGCTGATCGTCGGTGGCGCGAGCGGCCCGGATGGCGATCGCGAGATGACTCGGCTGAACGCGTTGGTCGATGAACTCGGCCTCACCGGTCAGGTGCGCTTCGTATCACCGCAACCGCATCACATTCTCAGCACCTATTACCGGGCGGCCGATGTCGTCGTCGTGCCGAGTCGCAGCGAGAGTTTCGGCCTCGTTGCCCTGGAAGCATCTGCCTGTGGAATCCCTGTCGTCGCCTCGGGCGTCGGTGGACTGTTGACGCTGATCGATCACGGCGAGAACGGCTACTTGGTGCACGACCGCGACCCGGCGATGTTCGCCCAGTACGTGCGAGAAATCATCGAAAATCCAGCTCATGCCGCGGCTCTCGGTGCGCGCGGCGCCGAACGAGCGAAGTCCTATACGTGGGGCTTCGCAGCTGCTCGGTTGCGGCGCACTTATAGCGACCTTGCCGTGCGCGAGTTGGTCGCCTGCGAGTGAGTGACTACTACCTGCCGCCATCGCTGCAGGAGTGCGAAGCATCGATCGACAAATGGCTGCGTGGTTTCGCCGCGACGAACGAAATGTTCGAGGCAATCGATCGTGGCGAGCCCGGCGAGCCGGAACCGCGCTGGTACGTGCGGTTGCGTGGTGAGGAGAAGGAACACATCACGCTGTGGCTCACGCTCGGCCAGCGCACGCTGCGCTTCGAGGTCTACGTATTGCCTGCCCCGCAAGACAATGCTGCCGCCGTGTACGAGTTGGCGCTGCGCCGCAACGACAAGCTGGTCGGCGCACACTTCGCCATTGGCGTCGAAGATGCGATCTTCCTGCGCGGTGAATTGCCGTTGTCGTCGTTGAACGAGCCGGAACTCGATCGCATCGTCGGTTCGCTGTACGCCTACGTCGAGCAATCGTTCCCGGCGCTGATCCGACTCGCCTTCGCGAGCAAATTCAAGTAACAGGTTGCCGAGACATGATTCAGCCGGTGCCCAGTGATGGGGTACCGGGTGGGTGGCCATAGGGGAAGTCGACCACTCACCCGGTTCTTGGCCACCCGGAATGCCTAGCCTGAGCCGATGACGTACCGGTTAGCAGTGGTCGGTGGGGGCAACATGGGCGCCGCTCTCGTCGGAGGGCTGTTGAACGCTGGCTGGTCCGCCGGCGACCTGGTCGTCGTGGAAGTTCTCGCCAGTCGTGCGGCTCAATTGCGGGAAATGTTTCCTGACGTATCTGTCACCGACGTCGTTCCGCCGTGCGGGGCAGCCGTGATCGCGGTGAAGCCACCCGATGTCGCCGCGGCCTGTACCGCCGCTGCGGCGGCAGGCGCGACTCGGCTCCTCAGCATCGCGGCCGGAATTCCACTGGCGACGCTGGAGGCCGCCGCTGCTCAGGCGGTTGGAAGAAAAGTGGCGGTGGTGCGCGCGATGCCAAACACTCCGGCTCTCGTTGGTCAGGGTGCAGCGGCGATCAGTGCCGGCACCACTTCCGACGACGGCGACATGGCATGGGCGGAAAGCATCCTTGGCGCGGTGGGGACTGTCGTGCGTGTGCCCGAGGCACAACTCGACGCGGTCACCGGATTGGCAGGCAGCGGCCCCGCCTACTTGTTCCTGATCGCCGAAGCACTGATCGACGCCGGAGTCGCGGCAGGGCTGAGTCGTGAAAATAGCGAAACGTTGGTGACGCAGTTGTTTGTCGGATCGGCTGCGCTGCTGCGCGAACGTGGTGAACCCGCCGAACTGCGCAGGATGGTGACCTCGCCGGGCGGAACCACGGCCGCCGGACTCCGCGTATTGGACGAATACGGCGTATCTGGTGCCTTTCGAGAGGCAGTGATAGCGGCGAAAGCTCGCAGCATCGAGCTCGGTCAGAGCTGAATCACGTCCATGTCATTTCAAGCCCCTCCTGCACGGCAAAAGAAATCGCGTGTGACGCTTTTCTCACCCCCAAATGTGTGCCTATTGTTCACCCGGTCGCAAGACCGCCGCGTGATTCGTCACACGGGTGTCGCGCCCCGCAAGGGCTGCGCCGCAGAGGGCTGGTGCCATCGGGGGGTTGGCATCGGCCCTCTTCGTTTTTCCTAGTAGTGGGTTTTGGGCCGCGACTAGCGTTGGCCGCCCATGGGCAGAGGGTTCGACACGATCTCGTTCCTCAGCGACCTCGGTGTGGTCGACGAGCATGTCGGCGTCGTGAAAGCCATCGTGCGCGATCTTGCACCCCACGCCCAGATCATCGACCTGACTCATCACATCGCGCCATACGACGTGCGCGCCGGAAGCTTGGCTCTCGCTCGTGCCGTTACCTACCTGCCGGCGGGAGTGATCCTCGCGGTTGTCGACGCGGGCCACACGCGAGCGGTGGGCATCGAGGTCGCCGGGGGCAAAGGCGTGCTGCTCGGCCCCGACAACGGACTGCTGGCATCGGCAGTCGCGATGGTCGGCGGTGCCGAGCGCGCCGTCGTCCTCGACCGAGAGGAGTTCCACCTCGCCAGCCCCGGCGGCATCCTCGCGGTACGCGACGTGTTCGCGCCGGTTGCGGCGCACTTGTGCAATGGGAAAGATCTGGCCGAGCTTGGCCGATTGGTCGATGCCGACAGCATCTTGCCTGGGGTCGTACCGCTGTCGCGCGACTTCCACGGAGTGGGGAGTGAAGGCCGCAACGACGACTTCGGAGTCGGCGTTCACGCGGAGGTGTTGTGGATCGACCACACCGGCAACTGCCAACTCAACATCGGCCTCGACGACGTGTCGCCGTGGGGAGTGGTTGAGGGAACGCGATTGCAGGTGACCGCTGGCGAACAGACTCGGTCGGTGCTGCGGGTTACACGCGCCGGTTCGCTCGGACCAGGCGCGGTCGGTTTGATGCTCGATGGTTCCGGACTCTTGACGTTGGTGCTCGATCGTCGTTCAGCGGCCGACGAACTCTCGCTCGCAGCTGGCGACCAAGTCACTGTGCAACCGAGCACAGACCATGTCGTCTCAGTACCCGTCGACCTGCGCCAGTAACGTGACGCAATGCGCCCGGCGACCACGCTCACACTCGGCTTGTTGTTGGTCGCGATCCTGACCGCCGCGATTATTTCCTTGGTGCGACTATGACCCGCAACGGCAAATGAACCTCGCGCAGATCATCGATGGTCATCCGGCCGATCGGGTCGCAATCATCAGCCGCGGTCGCGAGACGACGTATGGCGAGTTGCGCGATCAGGTCGCGCACGCGCGCGGCGGGCTCAAGGCATTGGGCGTCGGCAAAGGCGATCGCATTGCGTTGTTGTGTGGCAACGGTCGTTACTTCGTCGACTTGTACTTCGCCGCCCTCGGCCTTGGTGCCGTCACCGTGCCACTCAATCCCGGCAGTCCGGCGCCGGAGATTGAGCGCGAACTGAAGACCGTTGCCGCCAAGGTCGTGGTGGTCGAACCAGTCGCCGCGCAAGCCTGGTCGCAGATCAACCGCGCCGCTCTCGAAAGCATCG
>JANWKM010000130.1 GCA_025451395.1 Ilumatobacteraceae bacterium | reverse complement strand
TCGCAGAGCTCAGCGACGACCTGCTGGCGAACGTGCTCGACCTGCTCTCCGGTCGTTATCCCAGCGACGAGTTCAACGAACTGCGACCGCGACTGGTGTGGGATCGAGTCAATGGCACCTTGCGGGCGCGCGACGGGGCTAAACGGCTAGCGATCGCGAACGGTGGCACGATCGCTGATCGCGGGCTGTACGGCGTCTTTCTCCCCAACGGCACGCGCGTGGGCGAGCTCGACGAGGAGATGGTCTACGAGAGCCGGCCCGGCGAAACGTTTCTGCTCGGGGCCAGCACATGGCGCATCGAAGACATCACGTTCGATCGAGTCGTCGTGACGCCAGCACCGGGCGAGGTCGGCAAGATGCCGTTCTGGCACGGCGACCGCCCGGGTCGCCCGCTGGAACTCGGTCGCGCACTCGGTGCCTTTCAACGCGAAACGAGAGCGCTCCCGGAGAAGTCGGCACAGGCGCAGCTGATGGCCGACTATTCGCTCGATGCCATGGCCGCGCACAACGTGCTGCTCTATTTGGCCGAGCAGCTGAAGGCCACCGGGGCCGTGCCCGACGATCGGACGATCGTTGTCGAACGTTTCCGCGACGAGCTCGGCGACTGGCGAGTGTGCCTGCTCAGTCCCTTCGGTACGCCGGTACACGCGCCGTGGGCGATGGCCATCGAGCGTCGTCTCTTCGAGCGCTTTGGGATACCGGTCGAGACGATGTACACCGACGACGGCATCGTCGTCCGGCTCCCCGAAACGTCGGCTGGTGGGCTCGGTGACGAGTTGCCGCTCGCCGATCTGATCATCGACCCCGACGACATCGACGAACTGGTAATGGCTTCGTTGCCCCAGACATCGTTGTTCTCGTCGCGTTTTCGTGAGTGCTCGGCTCGTGCACTGCTGCTGCCACGACGTCGGCCGGGTCAGCGCACTCCGTTATGGCAGCAACGCCGACGGGCCTCCGACCTTCTGACCGTCGCGGCAAAGTATCCGACGTTTCCGATGTTGCTCGAGACGTCGCGTGAATGCCTGCAGGATGTCTTCGATCTGCCGGCGCTACGCGATGTGTTGACGCAATTGCGAAGCCGCGCGATTCGGGTTGTCAGCGTCGACACCGCGAAGGCATCGCCGTTTGCGCAGAGCCTGATGTTCAACTGGATCGCCGCCTTCATGTACGAGGGCGACAGCCCGCTCGCCGAGCGGCGTGCCGCGGCGCTGTCGCTGGATCGCGACCTGTTGCGTGATCTGCTCGGTGCCGAGGAATTGCGCGAACTGCTCGACCCTGGCGCGCTCGCCGATCTCGAACTCGAACTGCAGTTGTTGTCCGATGGACGCCGGGCACGGAACCGCGACGAGCTGCACGACGTGCTGCGCCGCGTCGGCGATCTGTCGACCGACGAGGCCGACCTGCGCTGCGAAGGCTCGGGCAGCGCGCAGTGGCTCACCGAACTCGTTCACGACCGCCGATCGGTCGTCGTCTCGGTCGCGGGCGCCGATCGCTACATCGCCGCCGAGGACGCCGCCCGCTATCGCGATGCGCTCGGGTGCAACGTTCCGCTCGGACTGCCGCGCGAATTCACTGAACCCGTGCCGCTACCCCTCGAGTCATTGATCGGGCGCTACGCGCGCACGCATGGGCCGTTTGTCGCGCACGAGGTCGCGGCGCGCCTCGGTGTGTCAGTCGAGCGTTCGCTCGGGGCGCTGGCGGTGCTCGAGGCCGATGGCCGCGTGTTGCGCGGCGAGTTCAGACCTCTCGCGCACGGGATCGAGTGGTGCGATGTCGAGGTGTTGCGTCAACTGCGTCGCCGATCGTTAGCCGCGCTCCGTCGCGAGATTGAACCGGTCGAGCAGCAGGCGTACGCGCGATTTCTGCTCGACTGGCATTCGATCCCATCGGCGCGCCAGGGGCTCGATGGGCTCGTCGAAGCAATCGGCCAGTTGCAGGGGGCGCCGTTGGTTGCGAGCACGCTGGAGACCGAACTCCTGCCCGCTCGTCTGCGCTCGTTCCGCGCTATCGATCTCGACGAGTTGTGCATGGCGGGAGAACTGGTGTGGGTCGGTGCCGGTGCGTTGGGCATCAATGACGGTCGCGTTCGTTTGTGTTTCGCCGACCAACTCCCGACGCTCGCCCTCGGATGGGAGAGTCCCGAGCGACCCGAGGGCCAGTTACACGATTTGCTGCGTGCCGGACTTGCCGAGCACGGCGCCAGTTTCTGGAACGGCGTGCGCGCGGCATCGCAGGAATCCAGCGATGCCGAATTGCTGACCGCGCTGTGGGACCTGGTGTGGGCGGGCGAAGTCACCAACGACTCGCTGGCACCGCTGCGAGCGCTACTGAATTCGAAGGGAGCGCGAGCAGCGCGGCCCGCCGGGCCGGCCCGTGGCCGACCACGTCCCGGCCGACTGACGCGCATCGGTCCGCCGCTTGGTGCCGGTCGTTGGAGTCTCGTCGCGCCGTTGCTGCAACCAGTACCGTCGGCCACCGTTGCCGCGCATGCCACCGCGCTACAACTGCTCGATCGCTACGGCGTCGTGACGCGTGAGGCGGTGTTGGCCGAGGGTGTGCGTGGTGGCTACGCCGCGGTGTACGGAGTGCTGAAGGTTTTGGAGGAACGTGGTCAGACCCGGCGCGGATACTTTGTCGCCGGCTTGGGTGCTGCGCAATTCAGTCTGCCGGGTGCCGTCGATCGACTGCGCTCGTCACGCGACGGATCCGACCTACTGCAGACGCTCGCAGCAACCGATCCTGCGCAGCCGTATGGCGCGGCCATCGCGTGGCCCGAGTCGCCGGGCCGTCCGGCTCGAACTGCGGGTGCGATAGTGATCTCGCGCGCCGGTATACCGCTGGTCTGGTTCGATCGCCGATCACATCACGTCGTCACTTTTGCGTCGGCCGTCGATGACTCCGGGTGGGCGGAAGCGTTGGCCGCACTCGTCAAGGACGGACGCGCCCGCAGCGTCGAAGTGCGCAAGATCGACGGCGAGGCGATGACACCAGCGTCACGGTGGGCAACCGCGTTGGTCGCGGCAGGCTTCGTCGAGGGTTACAAAGGTTTCGCCGTCCGCGCCTGAGCGATGAAGTCGCGAAACGTGGCGGCGGCACCTCGGCGAAACCTGGCCTGCATTCGTCGACCGAGTGGAAGGCCGAACCACATGAACCAGCGTCCAGGTCGCGACATGGCGAACAGCTCGAGCCAAACCTGTCCGCTTGCGTGATTGTGTGCGACGACGAAGCGTTCCTCACCGCGCTCGGGGTGTCCGCGAATTGTCCCGTAATCGAACCCGAAGAACTGTGTGTCGGCGTCACGCCCGTCGATGGTGTCGACGATCCGACAGCAGTAGCTCCACCAGATACCAAGAGCGCGCACGCTGTACCCGACCGTCTCGCCGATGCGAATCGGCGCGGGCGGTTGCGCGGGAAGTGCCCACGGTCGACGGAACTGTGCCCACTGGCGCAATGCCTCGCACGCTCCCTCGAAGTCGCCCACACCATGTCCGATCGTCTCACGGTGCCGATCAACGAACCAGCCACGTTCCGCAGGTGAACGATTCAGCAATCCTTCGCGATACGACAGCGGCTTGCTGCGGTTCGATTCGATCATCTCCGCGAGAGCGCTCGGGTTCGGTCGACGCAGGGTCAGCACGTAAGAAACGACTCGACTACGTAGTGCGGTGAACTGCGCGCAATCCAGCCCACGCCATGTCGGCGACTTGCTGGGCGAGCACCTCGGGGTCGAAGACCTTGCCGCGCTCAACAAGGTGACGGCTGACGCCTTCGGCGAGACCGACCAAGCCCTGCGCCAATGTTCGTTGATGCTCGGGCTCGATGTCGGCTGCGATCAGCGGTGCGATGGCATGCGCGGTCTCGGCGGTGATGCGTCGGATGGCAGCAGTGCTCTCCTCATCGCGATTTGCTCGCGAGCCAAACAGCAGCAGGAACGCGTCGTGGTCGTCGGCGACCCATCGGAAATACGCACGAAAACCCATCTCGGTCTGTTCCTTGCCAGTCGCTGCTCCGGCGACTGCTTTGCTGACGGCCATGCGCAAGCGGTTGCCCGCTTCGTCGAGCAAGGCGAGATACAAATCCTTCTTGCTGTCGAAGTGCTGATACAGCACCGGTTTTGTAACTCCAGCAGCTTCAGCGACATCGTTCATCGAGGTCGAATGGAATCCATTGCGCGCGAAAACCTGCACGGAGACGTCGAGAATCTGCTCGCGACGAGCCGAGGCGGGCAGGCGCATGCTCATGTCGTCACCGTCATAGCACACCGCGCTGGCGGTCTTCTCTTTCGGCAGCCTTGATGCCGTAGCCCAACACAATTGCTGGGGCCAACAGCACCGATCCGATGATGAGCGAGGCGATCACGATCGTGGAGACGGTGCTGTTGAAGCTGCCGACGAATCCGATGATGAACGTCGCCATCGCGACCGCATAGCAGAGGTAGCCAAGGCGGTTCGCGAGTTTCGTGTACTTCGCGATTCGTTGGCGCCGCGCGCGGACGAGATCGGTCATCACAAACCCGGCGGCAGTAGCCGATTCACGTTCTCGAACCAGAAATACAGCACGACAATGAACGGTACAAAGCCGACCAGGAAACACACATACAGCCGCTTCGCCGCGCGACCAGCGAAGTACGCACCAACGCCGACCGCGGCGAGGAGCAACCCCCAGCCGAGTACATGTGGAATCGCCGCCGGATCACTGAACCAGCCGTCACTGAACGCGTCTTCGGTCGTGCCCGAGTCTGAAGCAGCAGTTGTGGCCACGCTGTCGGGGACTTCACCGACCGACGTTGTCGATTCCTCAGGAAACGTTTCCGGGGGCTGGGTCGTTGGCGGTGGTGGTGGCGCATACACCTGATCGCTCTTCTCGGGAACGAGCGTGGCGCGGATCACCAACCGATTGGTAGCTGTGTAGACCGGGTCGCAGGTCGTGAGTACGAGCGTGGCCACAGTTGGATCGACCGTGGGGATGACGGCCGCGTATTCCGTTGGCTTGACGATGAAGCTGTCGGTGACCTCGTAGGTATAGGTGCCGACGAGCGTGGTGAGCTCGATCCGATCCCCGACCTCCAGCTCATCGAGCTCAAGAAATGGATGACCCTGCGTTGTGCGGTGTCCCGCAATTGCGGAGTTCCCGAGTTGCCCGGGCATTACCGTTTCTCGGTAGTGCCCTGGGCCCTTTGTGAGATCGGCGACGGTGACACCCTCGACTACCCACCATTTGAGATGGATCTTTGGGATTCGCAGCTCGGCGATCGGGTCTCCGTCGGAAAGCGGTTCGCTCGGCGGAGCAACAGGAAATGTTGAACTCGTGGTAGTCGTCTCGCGCGGCACGGTTGTTGTGGCTGGAGCGACGGTGGTAGTCGTCGTGGTCGTTGTCGCCGCGGTCGTCGTCGTTGCTTCGAGTTTGCGCTGGAATTCGTCTTCCAACCGATTCTGTGCCTGAGCGGTCTGTATGCCCGTGCCCCACAACTGATAGCCGACGAAGAGGAACATCAGCAGTCCGAGGGTGATCAAGCTCTTGCCGATCCACGCGACCACCCAATGCCAGTCGTGTTCTGGCTTCGGTCGCGAGACGTGCG